>JAPKCA010000166.1 GCA_028823145.1 Flavobacteriales bacterium | reverse complement strand
TCCAAGTCCACCGCCTTTCGTCCAGTGACCTCCGTTAATTGAGCGGCCACATGGCTTTTCCCCGCACCCATGTACCCGATAAAAATAATCCGTTGAATGCTGTTCACCATCAATGTACTGAAACGCGGAACATGGATCGATCTCCTAAAAACCCTTCAAGCACATCACCCACTTGAACCGGACCAACTCCCGAAGGGGTCCCTGTGAAGATGACATCACCCAATTTGAGCGTCATGAAACGTGAAACATGGGCAATGATTTGATTCACATCAAAAATCATGTCTTTGGCCTGCCCCTGTTGAACCACATCCCCATTGCGATTCAAATGAAACGCCTGCCCCTGTATGCCGCCTTTGAGCTCTTCCAATGGAATCCATTGGCGACCAATCACCGCTGAACCATCAAAGGCCTTGGCCTTCTCCCATGGCTGACCTTTGGACTTGACTTCTGCTTGAATATCCCGTGCCGTGAAATCAATACCAAGGGAGATCGCGTCATAATAGCGGTCAGCAAACTCTGGAGCGATGGCCTTTCCCAATTTACTAATTCGCACCAGCAATTCCACTTCGTAATGCACGTCATTCGTCCAATCAGGAATGTAGAACGGATGCCGATGAGCCAGAACAGCACTATCCGGCTTGAGAAAAAACAAGGGCTCATTGGGCAACGAATTACCCAATTCTGCAGCATGCTCCGCATAATTCCGACCGATGCAAATAATTTTCATGATCCTTCTTTCCCCGCAAAGGTGGCAAAGGAAGGCCGTTCTTCCTCATTCCACATAAAAAGTCACCTCTACACGTCGGTCCTCTGAACCGGATTGGCGACCACGTTCCTCTCCAAAGAAGTTGAGCAAAACCCTGTCATCTGTTACGCCGCTTTGCAATAAATAAGACCTCACCGCTTGAGCCCTTCGCTTCGAAAGTTGATAATTGGGAGCGCGATCTCCTGAGGCGTCAGCATGTCCCGTGCATACTACCCGAATCTGAGGGTAACGTCCAAGTATTTCCATAATCTCGTTCAGTTGCATCTGCGAATTCAGACCCAAAGCATGAGAACCTGAAAAAAACCGGATGTCAAGGGATGCCGGGAGATGCAAATTTTGTAGCCGGGGATCCATGGAAATCGGTTTGAAGCGTTCTGGATCACTTTCTATAACATCTAGGCCCTAGAGGAGCGACAAGCGACGATCTTGATTTTCCAGCATATCCAAAACACGCTCCATCCACCATTGCATCGACTCAGATGTCTCTCCAGACCCCTGTACATTATCCCAAGAAGAACCATCTTCACCTGAAAGCAGCGCACGTGTAACATCGGAAGCCACCCAATCTATAGGAGGCAAAAGCGCTTCGGGATCCACTTCTCGCCAATCCTCAGATTCTCTATTCGAATTTCGCCAATCGGTGACGGCACGGTCAAGTTCATGGTATAGAACCGCATTGAAGTGAAGGTTCAACTCCATGGCCACTTGCATCTTCAATTCTTCGAGTGAGCTTTGCACCAGCACATACCATTGCTCGGCATCAGAAAGACCCTCAGCCATGCGCCAACGTCTCAAGTCCCGGTAGGTCAATGTGGAAACCTCGGCGATAAGAACCTGAACTTCACTGGAGAAACTCCGGAAAGATTTTAAGGATTCGAGCGATTGAAGTGATTGTACATCGAGCACAATGCGTTCCATCTTCTGCTTGACCTGGCGTTCCGTCATGCTCCAACCCACTTCGCCCTCTTCCATATCAACCTCTACGGCACCATCCAAAAAGTACCCGACATTTTCAAGCATAAGACTTCTCGCGCGCTGAAGCGCCAATGGATCTTCTTCTTGTGCCTCGACTTGCATGGTTACAACGATCACCATCGACGTTGCAATTGCCCGAAGGAAATGAATAAGCATTGGCTGACCTACCGAAACACACATGAACGTAAATATCGCTCAAACGCGTTATATTACCTACTAACAAACTACTTACCTCTACCCTTCAACACGGTCAAGATGGTGTAAAAAAGAATTTTGATATCGAGCGCTATGCTCATGTTTTCAATATAAATCAAATCAAAACGGAGCCGCTGGATCATTTCATCCACGTTTTCTGCATATCCATATTTCACCTGCCCCCATGAGGTAATGCCTGGTCGCACTTTTTGCAAATGACCATAGTGAGGAGCTCGTTCGACAATTTGCTCAATGAAATGAGCCCGCTCAGGTCGTGGACCTACCAAGGACATATCACCGCGCAATACATTGAAAAATTGGGGCAATTCATCCAGTCTAGATTTCCGCAAGAACTTGCCAACAGATGTAATCCGTGGATCGTTCGCTCGGCTCAATTGAGGGCCTTGCTTTTCCGCATCCTCTGCCATCGTTCGGAACTTGATGATTTGAAATGGCTTGCCATGCCATCCTATCCGCTCCTGCAAAAAGAAAACTCGGCCTTTTGAAGTCGAATACACCAAAATACTGACCACCAAAAACACCGGTGCAAGAAGGGCGATCGCCACCAAACTGACCACCCAATCCATTAATCGCTTAATCGCCACTTGCCATTGCGGCATGATTTGACGATCAATTTCAATCAGAGGAGCACCGTAAATACTCGACATGCGCACGGAACCACTTAAAATATCATAGATGTCTGGGATGATTCGGATTTC
>JAPKCA010000058.1 GCA_028823145.1 Flavobacteriales bacterium | reverse complement strand
GAAAAGCACCAACTCTTATTGCTGCTCTTTGATCAAATTCAAAGCTGACCCAGCACAAAACCACTCAATTTGCTGTGCATTGTACGTGTGATTCACTTCAATCTTATCGGTGGTACCATCCGCATGGTTCAACCGAATTGTCAAGGGTTTTCCAGGAGCGAATTGATCCAAATCGAGGAAATCTAAACGATCGTCCTCTTGGATCAATCCGTAGTCGCTTTCATTGGAAAAGGTCAAGCCCAACATGCCCTGCTTCTTCAGGTTTGTTTCGTGAATCCGAGCAAATGAATTGACCAAAACCGCCATCACACCTAAAAAGCGAGGTTGCATCGCTGCGTGCTCACGTGAGCTACCTTCTCCATAGTTCGAGTCACCCACGACAACCGTTGGAATGCCGGCCGCTTTATATGCACGTTGAACAGCAGGAACTTCACCGTATTCACCGGTCAATTGGTTCTTTACCTCATTGGTTTTACCATTAAAGGCATTGACCGCTCCGGTCAAGGTGTTGTTGGAAATGTTATCCAAATGCCCACGGTAACGGAGCCAAGGTCCAGCCATGGAAATGTGATCCGTGGTGCATTTTCCATCCGCCTTAATGAGCAAGCGCGCCCCTTCAATATTGGATCCATCCCACTTGGCAAAAGGTTCCAACAACTGCAAGCGTTCCGATTCCGGGTTGACATTGACCTCCACACCACTCCCATCTTTTAAAGGAGCCAAATACCCTGCATCCTCGACGTCAAATCCATTCGAAGGCAATTCATCTCCTTTGGGTTCTTCCAGCATCACTTCGCTCCCATCGGGCAAACGCAATTTGTCCGTCAAAGGATTGAACGTCAAATCTCCAGCAATGGCCAAAGCCGTTACCAATTCGGGAGAGGCCACAAAAGCATGCGTATTGGGGTTTCCATCTGCACGTTTCGAGAAATTCCTATTGAAGGAGTGAACAATGGTATTCTTTTCTTTCTTGTCAGCCCCTGCTCTGTCCCACTGTCCTATACAAGGCCCACAAGCATTCGCAAACACGATGCCGCCCATGGCTTCGAATATCGAAATGAATCCATCCCGTTCAATGGTATACCGGACTTGCTCAGAGCCAGGGGTAATGGTCAATGTCGTCTGGGCCTCAATCCCATTGTCAACGGCTTGACTCGCGATACTGGCTGAACGGCCGATGTCCTCATAGCTAGAGTTCGTGCATGAACCGATCAAAGCATATTCAATTTTGGTCGGCCAGTCATTCGCTGCTGCTGCCTCCTTCATCTTGCTGATCGGTGTCGCCAAATCCGGAGTAAATGGACCATTGATGTGCGGTTCGAGTTCATCCAAATTGATTTCAATGACTTCATCAAAATATGCATGAGGATTAGCGTAAACTTCTGCATCTCCGGTCAAGTGCTCGCGGATGCCATTGGCCAATTCCGCTACATCCGACCGATCTGTCGATCGCAAATAACGTTCCATGCTGTCATCGTATCCAAAGGTCGAAGTCGTCGCTCCAATCTCAGCGCCCATGTTGCAAATGGTTCCTTTACCCGTGCAACTCAACGATTCTGCACCATCTCCGAAATACTCTACGATGCATCCAGTACCTCCTTTGACGGTCAAGATTCCAGCGACTTTCAAAATCACATCTTTGGCAGATGCCCAACCAGATAGTCGGCCCGTCAATTTGACGCCAATCAACTTCGGAAACTTCAATTCCCAAGCCATACCAGCCATCACATCCACAGCATCTGCTCCACCCACACCCACGGCCACCATTCCAAGTCCACCAGCGTTCACTGTGTGAGAATCAGTTCCAATCATCATGCCGCCAGGAAACGCGTAATTCTCCAAAACCACTTGGTGAATAATGCCCGCACCGGGCTTCCAAAAACCGATGCCATACTTGTTGGAAACCGACTCCAAGAAATTGAAGACTTCGTTGTTCTTGTTGATAGACTCTTGCAAATCTGAATCTGCCTGCACCTTTGCCTGAATCAAGTGATCACAATGCACCGTAGATGGCACTGCGGCTTGTGCCTTACCTGCCTGCATAAACTGAAGCAATGCCATTTGCGCCGTAGCATCCTGCATCGCAACGCGATCGAGTGAAAAATCAACATAGTCCACTCCTCTTCCCAAAGCTTTGGTTGCATCGCCTTCCCACAAGTGGGTATACAAAATCTTTTCAGCCAAGGTCAACGGCTTTCCTGTCACCTTGCGTGCTGCAGCCACTCTCTCCGGGAATCGGGCGTATACCGATCGAATCATTTCCAAATCAAACGTCATGGTCAAAGGGGTTCACAATTGGACTGCAAATGTAAGCAGTACCTTCGCACAGTCATGCAGAAGGCTTTGCTTCGCGAAATGGTGCTCATTGCACTTCGATCAATCCGAAGCAATTTGCTACGCACAGGCCTGACCATTGCCGTCATTGGTCTGGGAATCATGGCCTTGATTAGCATGACCACGGCCACTTCCTCTTTGGAAGCCAATGTCGAAAAGCAATTTTCCACCTTAGGAACCCACGTTTTCACCATCAGCCGGAAATCTGAATCGGGATTAAGTCACGGTCGCCGGATCAGCCTTGGAACCCCCATCACCTACCATGAAGCCCAACAATTCGCGGAAGAATCACCCGCCAACATGCGGGTTTCTTATTCGATTTACGGCACAGGGCAAGCGACCATTACCCACGGAAGCCAGCGGACCAATCCGAACATTTCTGTTTTGGGCATTGACCATGCCTATCTTGATGTAAGTGGTTCTGAAATCGCTCAAGGCCGAAATTTCAGCAAATCGGATGCTCAATCCGCGCACAGGATTGTACTCATGGGAGCTGACTTAGTTAAGGAGCTATTCGAACCGTGGGAAGATCCTGTGGGTCAGGAAATCAGTATCGGCTCCCAACAGTATGATGTGGTCGGTGTGTTGGAAGAGAAGGGGCAAGGATTCGGCATGTCTCAGGACAACCAATGCTACATCCCTGTCCCATGTGTACGACAACAGTTCTCAGATGAAGACCGGAGCTATGGTATTTCGTGTGCCGTGGACAAACCTGAGGATTTGATTCAGATGGCCGAAGCGGCTACGGGGATTTTACGTGTGATTCGAGGAGATCGTCCTGGAGAAGAACTTTCCTTTCGCATTTCGATGAGCAACAGCCTCGTCACGACGTTGAAGGAAGCGACCAGCGGCATCACCCTTGCGGCCTCATTCATTGGAATCATCACCCTATTTGGTGCTGGTATAGGCCTCATGAATATCATGTTGGTGACTGTGTCCGAGCGGACTCGTGAAATTGGAACCCGAAAAGCGTTGGGCGCTTCACCCAAATGGATCCGAACTCAATTCTTGGTAGAGGTCATGATCATTGGACAGATGGGCGGAATCACGGGCATTGCCTTGGGCCTTTTGGTTGGCAACTTGGTCGCCTCCTACATGGACACCCCTTTCATCGTCCCGTGGGGTTGGATGGCACTTGGTGTGGCCTTGAGTTTCATCACGAGTTTAGCCAGCGGCTATTACCCAGCACGAAAGGCAGCGAGACTAGACCCCATCGTCGCGTTGGGTCGTGAATGACCTCAAATCAGGTCAATTCACGCTGTAAAACAAGTTGGATGCGCCGCCGCTCATATGCAATTGCATCTCCAGTTTGCGGGCCATTTTCGATAGCGTCTAACACACTTTGCCAGTCTTTCTCTTCACGAGCTGGAATTGCATCTGGGGTCATTTCCCCACCCATCCAATTCTCCGATTCCGTCATGAAATCAACCATGTATCTGCTTTGCAAATTGGTCATCGTATTTCCAAATCGAGCCAAAACATCAGGATCCAAGGTCGCTGCCATGGCGGTTCTCAGCCGGCGTATATTTTCGATGTGGTTTCGAACCAACAAGGCCATATTGGGACCACTCGGCAACAATTCTGGAAGGTCCACCGGCGCGCCCAATGGATCAATCCCAAGTGATTGCGCCACATCGCTGAGTTGAACCAACCGGTCCACTCGAGCCCTAAACAAGCCGGGAACCACAGGCTGACGCATGAAATGGTCTCGGACTGCAAAGGCTTCAGCGTCCAATCTCTCCATCACATCCTCGTGAGAGGAGTCCTCTCCCAACCCAAGAAGGGTTAAAGCAGTTCCTTTATCCATGGTCATATCCTTCTAAAAAAAGTGAAGATAAGTCAACAGACACGTTCCCTTTCCAGCAGTTGGCCTTCAATCATTAAATTTGTGGTTAAATAGAACTTCGGATGAAAATGATAAACCTCGTCTCCCTGTGCCTTTCAGTCGTCTTAACAGCGTGCGGCGAAACGACTCCCAAGGACCAAAAAAGTTCCGTTGACACGGAAATGCCTGTTGTTTCTTCTCAAGAAGAATCCAACCCACAGACAGACCCGGTTTCCGCGAATTATTTGAACGGAATAAACGATCAAAACAACGGAGACAAATCAGGTGCCGTACATGTTTATGGAACCGTCAAGTTCCCTGGTGGTGGTGAGGTTACGTTATACGAAAGTGAAGGAAGCAATTCCTCAGAAATCGCCAAAACCCGCTTGTCCAACAATTCCTTTGATTTCGGCACGATTGAGGTAAGCCGGGGGTTTTACAAAATTGCGTTGAATAATGAAACCAATGCTACCAATCTGATTCTGAATCCTGATGAACCGGAGGTCTTCGTTGAATTCAAAACAGGCCGAATGAGTGCCGCAAAATTTGCGGATGAATCAGATGAGAACACCGGTTGGTTCGAATACAATCAAGCTGAATCTAAGAACACCAACGAAATCCGAAATCTCCGAAAGAGCATCAAAGATGCTGGTGCTTTCCGGGCTCGGATCGAAGCGCAAATCAAGGATAAAGAAAACGAATTGATTGCGATACAGCACGAATTGATCGGGCGTTACCCCAACACATACTTAGCGAAATATTTGACATGGAAGAACCCGAAGTATGCCACTTCTAAAGGTCGCTTTTTCGAAGATATTGACCCGCTGGATAACAGCGTTGTTCGGTCCATGACCTTGAGCAATCGGATTCAAACAATGATGCGCTCATTTAGTGATGGAACAGATAGCGGATTCTTGGCTTGCATCGATTTGGTGAAGGCACATTTTGAGCCCAATCCCGTCGCGCTTGAGAGTGTTTTGTATACCATGCTTGATGGTTTTTACAATACAGGAAAAGAAACAATTTGCCAGTATATCCTCGACAACTACATCTTCGATGAAGACTGTGGGGCAGACTTGAGCGACGCCATTCGGATTCGAGCGCAAGGCATCATTAACCTTCAGGTGGGCAAAACCCCGCCCAATTTTAACATATCAAAATCAGACGGAGGCAGCTTGGATTTAATGGCCACATGCAAAAAAAACACCTATACATTGGTGATGTTTTGGGCCTCATGGTGTCACAAATGCGAGCAAGAAATACCGAACCTGGTGCCAGTGTATGCCAAGTTTGGATTTAAAGGCTTTGAAGTGATTGGTGTTAGCCTCGATAAACAACGTTCCACTTGGCTAGGCGCTATTGAATCCAATGGCGTGACGTGGCCCAATGTGAGTCAATTGGAAGCCTGGAATAGCCCGGTAGTCGGAGACTACAAAGTGACGGCAACTCCGACTTACTTCTTGTTAGATTCCAAAGGCACCATTGTGCTGAAGCCAAGTCGCTACTTCGAAGTAGAAAAGTTTTTGAGCGCCAACCTTTGATGAATTAGGAGCCTAAGCTGACTTTACGTGCATGTTGATCGGCGAGAAAAGCTTCCCATAAACCGATGATCATGCCGTCTGAAAGCCCCACTTTGGGGACACGGATTTCTGAGCATCCCGCCAATTGCATGGTGCGGATATAAATATCTCCAGCGGGCACAATGACATCCGCTCGATCCGGCTTCAATTCAAATGTTTTCATCCGGTTTGCCAACGGACACTCATCAATCAATTGATGCCAATCAATCAAGGTGTCCAAGGAAATCGCCTCCTTTCGCCCGCACCGTGACAAACGGTGGTACCGATTGATGTTTCCTCCAGTTCCCACCGCCACCAGCCGCCCTTTATCTTCACGGATGTGCTTTACAAATTGCGCTACCGCGTCCCACTCCCCATCTGGAATCCGTCCCTTTAAAGCCCTCACGGTGCCCAATTGAAAACTTTGTGACCGGATTCTTTTGCCTCCACGAATCAAGGTCAGCTCTGTGCTTCCTCCTCCAACATCGATGTAAAGCAAGTCTTCCTGCTTCGTTTGGAGATGATGTTGGAAATTCCGGAAAATCAATTCCGCTTCCTCCGCACCGCTGATTCGATCGACGCGGATAAGTGCTTCTTTTTCAATGCGATCCACCAATTCCTCCCCGTTTTTAGCCTCACGCAAGGAGCTCGTTGCACAAGCGCGAAACCAAGTGATATCCTGGGCTTCGATCAAGTACCTGAAGGCCTTCATCGTCTTGACCAAACTCTCCGCTTTTCGATCGGAAACCAATCCATCCTCGAACACATCTTCACCCAACCGGAGAGGAACTCGAATAAATGAAATTTTTTGCTCGGCAATCTTTCCGTCTTGAAGACTCAAGTCCTTGACGAGCAGCCGTGCTGCATTTGATCCGATATCGATGGCTCCAAAACGCATAGAGCGGTTAAGATAATGAACAATTCCATCCAAGTCCCCTGACCACCACGTTAGATTTTAATCCAATCGTTTGAGGTACTCTTCGTACATCATCGCCTGAGAATCAATCGTGCCTTTTCCATGCTTTCCTCCTTCAAATGAGTTCTGCATCCGGGCATCTAGCTTTCGTGCTTTCACATTGTCTCGCAATTGCAAATCCAGGTACGTCGCAATGTCAGATTGCAGCAATGGATCTAAAACAGGAACGCTGACTTCCACTCGACGATCCAAGTTTCGCGTCATCCAATCCGCCGAACTCAAATAGTAATCGGGTGACCCGTCGTTTCCGAAAACCAAAATGCGAGCATGATCGAGGTATCGGCCAATGACACTTCGCACGCGGATGTTCTCACTCATGCCTTTCACTCCAGGAATCAACGAACAAATCCCTCGAATAATCAGGTCAATTCGAACTCCAGCTTGACTCGCTACATACAATTTTTCAATCATATCCGCATCCACCAAATTATTGAGTTTCAAAATCATCCTAGCGGGCTTTCCCTCCTTGGCAAAATCGACTTCTCGTTGGATCAGTTGCGAGAATTTTCGACGGGTGCTATATGGACTTACCACCAAGTGCCTGAACATGGGCCGTTCGTAATTGTGCGAGAAAAATCGAAACAGCTTTTCAACCTCCGATGTAATCCCTGGATTGGACGTCAGAATCGCAAAATCGCTAAATACCGTGGCCGTCTCCTCATGAAAATTACCGGTGCCAATGTGGGCGACCATTTCCTTTTTTCGGTTGCGGATTCGAGTAATCAAAAACAATTTGGAGTGCACCTTCAGTCCAGGGACTCCAAATTCTACCACAGCCCCCGCTTCTTGCAACAAACTTGAAACTTTGATGTTGTGCTGTTCATCAAAACGAGCCGCCAATTCGATGACCACATGCACGGATTTGCCATTGCGTGATGCGTTCACCAACGCATTGATGATTTGAGAATTATGGGCCACACGATAGAGGTTGATCTTGATGGACTCCACCGAAGGATCGATGGCTGATTCACGCATGATGTCCACCACATGACCAAATTGGTGGTAGGGGTATTGCAACATAACATCCCGTTTCATAATCTGATCGAGCAAACTGCTTTTCCGCTTCAACATAGGATGTGAAAGCGGCTCTTTTCTTTGGTAGGTCAAATCCATTCTCCCCAAAGTAGGAAAGCCCATCAGGTCCTTCTTGTTGTGATAACGGCTTCCTGATATGACATTTTCAGAATCCGTCAGGCTGAGATTCTCTTTGATCATCTTCAGCATTTCCAATGGCATGGTCTGATCATAGAGAAAGCGAACAAAATCTCCCTCCCGCCTGCGCCGCACACCACGTGACATTTTTTCCATCAACGAATGCGACAAATCATCATCCATATCAATTTCTGCATCGCGCGTCACTTTGATGGCATGCGCGAAGATGTGCTCGGGTTGAAATAAGCTGAAAATCCGATACAATTCCTGCCGAATGATATCGTCAATGAATGTGACAAACTGCCCTGCTTCATCCGATGGAATAACCACAAAACGAGGCAAATGCCGAGGAATTTCAATGATGGCATAGCGCACAGAAGAACGTGCTTTGGTGCTCACCTTGAGACCGACAGCTAAATACAGAGAGCCATCCCGCAAATCCGGAAATGACACCTTCGGCCCCATCATAATGGGGACCAGGTGCGTACGGATTTTCCGTTTAAAATAATTGGAAGAAAACTCCTTTTGCACAGGTGTAAATTGAGATTCATCCACCATGTGAATGTTCTCCTTTTCCAAATCGAGGATGGCCTGATTGAAAACACGGTCGTACTCCTCTTGCAGCTCCACCACCTTTTGCGAAACATGGACCAGCGTTTCTTTTACATCAAACCCCAAGGTGGTGGTCGTTTTATTTCCCACCATGGCAGCACGCTGAAGGTTCGCCACACGAACCCTGAAAAATTCATCCAGGTTATTCGAGAAAATACCTAAAAAGCGCAGGCGCTCAATAAGGGGCGTTGCCGGGTGGGACGCTTCTTGCAGCACGCGGTGGTTAAATGCCAACCAACTAAGCTCGCGGTTGATGAACCTATTCGGACCTTGAGGTGTTATCGTCACAAGTCAAAGATATTGGCAGGATGCACTGTTTCACTTTTTTCTATGCCTAACTTTGATATTGAATTTTCAACCAATAAATCCAATAGCCCATGGCCGTTCTCGTAGGACAGCAAGCGCCCCCCATCTTAAGCAATGCCGTAGTAAACGGTGAAATTGTATCCGGGTTTTCGCTTGACCAGTATCTCGGAAAGAAAAATGTTGTGTTTTTCTTCTACCCGAAAGACTTCACATACGTATGCCCCACTGAGTTGCATGCATTCAATGAGAAACTCGCTGAATTCGAAAAGCGAGAAACTGCCGTCGTTGCATGTTCAACTGACACCGCCGAGTCTCATGCTGCATATCTGCGGGTTCCCAAAGCACAAGGCGGAATTGAAGGCATTCAATACCCCATTGTTGCAGACTCGAACAAAACCATTGCAACGAATTACGATGTCATCAACGGTGATTATGAGTATACCGAAGATGGGCATTTGACAAGTACGTCGGAAATGGTCGCGTACCGTGGCTTGTTTTTGATTGACAAGCAAGGGGTTGTTCAGCATCAATTGGTCAACAACCTTCCGCTCGGACGGAATGTGGACGAAGCCCTTCGCATGGTTGATGCACTGCGCCACCACGAAGAAAAAGGCGAAGTGTGTCCAGCGAATTGGAGCGAAGGAAAAGATGCCATGGAGGGATCTACAGCAGGTGTTGCTTCATACTTGGCAAGTCACTAAGCCATCTTTTGATTGTATTGAAATCCCGTTTCTGACTTCGGTCAGGGACGGGATTTTGATTTCTGCAGAAATCAACTGAATGCGTCCAACGGATTCATCCGCTCATCCGCCTTGCAACGCTTTCAACTCCGACCAACTTTGCGGAGCCGGGTCCGAAACCACAGAATTTGGGATGTCTTGTCCCTGCAAAAACTTAAGCACAAGTTCATTGAAAACCTCAGGGGCTTCAATGCTGCATACATGACCGCAATTCTCAATAACCGTCAACCGCATGTTTTTCTGCAGTCGCGCGAATCGTTCCGCCGCCCTGAAAAAAATGTGATCCTGGCTTCCCATCACAACCAGACCTTTCTTCATAACAGGACGATCCACATAGTACCGAATCAGGCTAAAAAATGGTTTGTACAATTCCACCCATTTCAGGTATTCATTCGACGAAAGCCTCTTGCTTTGAAGCCGAAAAATGTACCGACTCAATCGGTGATTTCGTCGAGGCATCACAATGAAACTGAACAACCAATACATCGCCCGATATGGAAGAACATGAGCGAGTAGCTTGGCACTGTGTACGAACCAATGCATCAAAGTGCTGCCATCGAATATCGCACCAGCCATGACCATCCGATCGATCAATTTGGGGCGTTCGATATCCAGTTTTTGCAAGATGACACTTCCGATACTCAAGCTAATAAAATTGGCCTTTTGGATTGCCAAGTGGTCGATAACTGCTAAGATATCCTCCGCAACGATTCCAAAATCATACGCGGGAAATTCAGGTAAAATGTCTTTGCTCAGCCCATGGTCACGTAAGTCAATCAGCAACAAACGGTAGTGCGGAGCGAACGCTTCGATTTGAAATTTCCATGTTCGAATGCTCCCACCCGCTCCATGGATAAAAACAAGCCAAGGCGCATCGGCATTTTCTGCAATCACTTCGTGGTGCAACAACGTTCTTCCTGTTGCATCCTGCATTGGAGGTGAAGCCGATTTCATAAAATCAAATTTCGCCTATTTCAACGGAAATTCGGCACAGAAAACCATCAATCCTCCCAGCCTTGCATGAAAGCCTGATAGGCACTTCATTTTTGGCAGTTCCAGACTGGCATATGGCAATCATTTCAATTCTTGGTGCCGTGGTATCCTCTGGAAATTCCACGCGAATCACCGATTACGGCAAAACACTTGGATGCACTCATGGCCGTGATTTCATGAGTTGAATCAACTCTTCTTCAACCGCAGCGGCTTCAGCGACCTTGGCATCCGACTTGGAGCGATCAATGGTGCTCAGTCGATGCGCTTCGGCCAGAAGGGCTGCATGTTTTTCCTGCAACTTCATGACCGGATCTTGTTTAAATCTTCCCCACATACCTATGCTACAACTGAAAGGCCGTATTGTTTCATTCTCAGCCCAGATCCGACATTTTTGATTTGAGAATATCAAGCTTTGCTAGCGCATCAGATTGTTTTTTTCGTTCCATGGCAACTACTTGCTCAGGAGCAGAGCTTACAAATCGTTCATTGCTCAACTTTCCAAGGATACTTTTCAGGAATCCCTCGATGTAATCCATTTCCTTTTGAATTTTAGCTTTTTCAGCCTCAACATCAACCGCCGTTCCGAAAGGAATAAAGTAAGAAGAGGTCCCCACAACAAACCCGAAACTATTCGCCACCTTTCCCTCTGCCTGATTCAACTCAGACAAATTGCACAACTTGATCAAGGCCGACTCTAAGGCCACTGGATATCCGTCACCCGGTTGAACATGCAATGCCAAGGATTCCTTTTGCGGAATTTGGTTCTCCTTCCGCATGGTTCGGATTTCTGAGACCACCTGTTTAAACGGTTCAAATTGCGCGAGCAAGGAGTCGTCCCGACCAGGAGCATCCGGCCATGGAGCAATGCAAAGAGCCTCCTCAGGTGATTTTCTTTCCCGAATCCAATGCCAAATTTCCTCCGTCTGAAACGGCATAAATGGATGAAGTATTTTGAGGATATCTTCAAAAAACACCACCGTAGCATCATAGGTAATGGGGTCCATTGGCTGGCCGTAAACGGGCTTAATCAGCTCCAAATACCAACTGCAAAAGTCATCCCACACCAATCGATACGAGGCCATGAGGGCCTCGCTCAGACGAAACTCTGCAAACTGACCCTCCAAATCCGTCAGAACTTCATCTATTCGGCTACGCATCCAAAGAATGGATGTAGCCGATGAAACTGGCTGAGGTTGATCTGCATTTACTTCCCAACTTTGAGTCAATCGGAAGGCATTCCAGATCTTATTGGCAAAATTTCTTCCCTGCTCACAAAGTTTCTCATCGAATGGCAAATCATTTCCTGCAGGTGACGTCAACAACATACCCACCCGAACACCGTCTGCGCCGAATTGCTCCATCAAGGTAATCGGGTCTGGACTGTTACCCAGGCTTTTGGACATTTTCCGTCCTTGCTTATCCCTTACGATTCCTGTGTAGTAAACGTTTTTGAATGGCTCCTGTCCGCGGTATTCATATCCAGCAATGATCATCCGTGCCACCCAGAAAAACATGATCTCCGGTGCTGTGACCAAATCCGCCGTCGGATAATAATAGCTGACCTCCTCTTCTGATTTTAAACCATCGAAAACTTGGATGGGCCATAGCCAGCTACTAAACCACGTATCCATCACATCTTCATCTTGCTTCAGATCTAACGCAGTTAACTCAGAGCGACCCGATTTAACCCGTGCCGCCTCGACTGCTTCTGCTTCAGTTTTCGCCACTACGAAGGCGTCCTCTTCCTCACCATAAAACCAAGCTGGAATTCGGTGTCCCCACCACAACTGCCGACTCACACACCAATCTTTGACATTTTCCATCCAATGCCGATAGCTGTTCTTGAATTTTGGAGGATGGAAAGCGATGGTGCCATCCATTACGTGCTCCAACGCCGGCTTGGACAACTCCTTCATGGACAAAAACCACTGCAAAGACAAACGGGGCTCGATGACCGCATCGGTTCGCTCAGATCGTCCAACTTTATTCGTGTAATCTTCAGACTTGACCATATGCCCATGACTCTCCAAGTCCTTGACGATGGCCTTGCGCGCATCAAAACGATCCATGCTCTCGTACGTTCCACCTTGCGCATTGACCGTTCCATCGGCATTGAAAATATCAATGGTTTCTAAGGAATGCTTCTTTCCAAGGTCATAATCATTCACATCATGAGCCGGGGTTACTTTCAAACAGCCCGTTCCAAATTCCCGATCCACATAATCATCCGTGATAATTGGGATTCGACGATTGGACAACGGAACCAAGGCTTCCTTTCCATGCAGATGACTGAAACGTTCGTCATCAGGATGCACACAAATAGCCGTATCCCCCATAATCGTTTCGGGACGAGTCGTAGCAATGGTCAGCCATTTGTCTGACGCATCTGCCACCGCATATCTGACATAATAAAGTTGTCCGTTTTCTTCTTTGTGGATGACTTCTTCGTCGCTAAGAGCCGTCTGCGCAATAGGATCCCAATGCACCATACGAACACCCCGATAAATCAAGCCCTTGTTAAATAAATCGATGAAAGTATCCACGACACCATCATAGTATTTTTCATCCATGGTAAACCGAGTGCGTTCCCAATCGCAACTCGCCCCCAACTTCTTCAATTGTTCTAGAATCACGCCCCCATGTTCATGGGTCCAATCCCAAGCATGCTCCATAAATTC
>JAPKCA010000165.1 GCA_028823145.1 Flavobacteriales bacterium | reverse complement strand
GATCCGGAATTTGAATTGTTTGTCAAGGAAATTCGAAAGGAAATGACCATCAAATGTGGTCAAAAATGCACGGCAGTTAGAAGAATTTTTGTTCCAGATCGACTGATGGAAGCAGTTCAAGAAGCCTTGATTGTTCAACTTTCAAAGACGGTAAAAGGAGATCCTCAGCAAGAAGGTGTTCGGATGGGATCCTTGGTAAGCGCCGATCAAAAGGTTGAAGTCTTGGAAAGCATAGCAGAATTGGAAAAGGAGGCAACTGTCGTCTTCCGAGATGAATCGCCTGTTGTTGGAGGGTCGGAAGATGCCGGAACCTTTCTTGGACCCACATTATTAAGAATGGACCAGCCTTTCCGTGCGCAACTCTGCCATGAGGTAGAGGCCTTTGGGCCGGTCAGCACATTGATGCCATACCATGGCATTGAGGAAGCCATACAATTGGCCAACCTCGGAAAGGGATCCCTCTGTTGCTCGTTCGTGAGTCAAGACGTTGAGGATATTACAACTTTCGTACACGAAGCCGCTCCGATGCATGGTCGTATTTTGGTGTTGGATCGCGAATGCGCAAAAGAATCAACCGGACATGGGTCTCCCCTCCCCTTATTGGTACACGGAGGACCCGGACGAGCTGGAGGTGGCGAAGAAATGGGAGGAATGCGCGGTATTAGCCATTATATGCAGCGAACGGCCATCCAAGGGTCTCCTACGCATATTGGGGCCATTACGTCATCCTATCAGCCTGGAGGGAAGCAAACTGAGGCAGACCCACATCTCTTTCAAAAACACTTCGAGGATTTGCGAATTGGAGAAACCGTGACAACGGCGAAGCATACCGTAACGGAGGCAGACATTGTCAACTTCGCAAACGTGAGTGGCGATCACTTTTACGCACATGTGGACGATACGAGCTTGGAAGACACCATTTTCACAGGCCGAGTAGCCCATGGCTACTATCTCCTAAGCAAAGCAGCAGGGCTATTTGTAGACCCCAAAAAGGGGCCAGTTCTGCTGAATTACGGCATCGAGCAAGCGCGATTCACAAAACCTGTATACCCTGGAAGTACCGTTGGCGTGAGGCTCACGGTGAAAGAAAAGGTTGCGCAAGAAAAACGATCGCCTGAAGACATCTCTAAGGGCATTGTCAAGTTTTACGTAGATATGTATGATGAAACAGGAGAAAGTGTTGCTATTGCAACCATTTTGACCATGGTCAAAATGAGAAACCAGTCGTAATTGACCAGGATTTCATGACCCATTACTCCATAACATTTTGCTTACTCGTTATTGGATTACTTTCCTTTCAACCTGCAAGCGTTTGGTCCCAAGCTTCTAGATCCAAGCCAGAAATGGATTTCATTTCCGGCGATGCCATCCAGTTGGACTTAGACTCCTTGCGGCAATGGGTCTTGGACATGCATCCTGCTCCGTACACCAATTGCACCGAAACCGAATTTAAAGCAGCCTACGAGGCGGCATCTGGAATGTATGATGGTGGAGGGAGCCGAATGGCGGCAGCCCAAGCCTTTGCGCGTTTTTTAAATGTGATGAAGGACAGTCATTCTTGTGTTTCGCTCAAATCATTGTCTGAGGAATTGGCGCAAGTGCATGGTGTATTTCCCATTGAAGTGACAACGGTTGAAAATCGGGTTTTCACTTTAGAAGATGCATCTGGTCGAATTCCTACGGGAACAGAAATAAAAATGGTGGCCGGAAAATCTGCTCGATCTGTTTTGGGAATGGCTCTTCCGCTGGTTGCCCAAGAAGGCGAAGCCCAAGTTGCACGCTTGCGCCTAGCTGATAAACTTTGGAATGATCTTGTCCCAATCCTCTCGCATTCACAACCAGGCGACTCGATTGAGTTATTCATCACTGATTCTCTCGGTGCCCGAGTCATGGTCCCATTGCTCCATCCTGATTTAATTCTTCACCGTCGAAAAAACCAATCGCCTGTTCATTGGAGTTTTCAAACCGAAAATTATGGAGTCACAGCGATTCTGACCATTTCATCATTCCAACCACATCGCAAAAATCGTTACATCCGTGAACTAAAAAAAGGCTTCAAAGTCCTTCGGGATATCAATCGAGAAGAATCGACACCCCTCATCGGATTAATCATCGACCTCAGGGGAAATGCTGGTGGCCACGTTAGCTTAATGGAAGAGCTTGTGCCCTACATCAGTTCCCAACCCGTTTTATTGCCTCATGCCGTCCAAATCCGGCAAAGCCAACATACATACGATCAATTCAGAGCGCGTGCTTTTCACTGGCCCGTTAGGAAAAAAAGTGAAAAGTGGGAAATGGCCCATTTTGTAAAAGCTCTCCGCACCACTCCCGTTGACTCAACAGCAGAAGTGCTATTTGCTCAAGCCTCCATGCCCCATAAACGATTGCTGTATGAAGGTCCCATAGCATTGATCATGGATGGATTGTCTGCTTCAGCTTCTGTTTCAATGGCCAGCTGGTTTGTACAAAGCGCTAGGGGAAAAACATTTGGCGAACCTCCAATGGGCAGTGCCTCAGGAACATTCGGCAACCCATATCAGAGGACTTTACCAGAAACGGGTATTGGTGTCAACATTGCAACGGCTCGGTATTTCACATCTGCTTCCCGGATTTGGGAATCAAGGCCACTCCTGCCTGATTATCCCGTTTCATGGGGTGTTCATGATTTAATCCATGGAAAT
>JAPKCA010000057.1 GCA_028823145.1 Flavobacteriales bacterium | reverse complement strand
GCCCGACCACCGAAAAATTGCTTTCTACTCAATTTGGCTCCCCTATAACAAGGAGATCTGGGAGGTCGGGACGCGAGATACCAGTCGCCCCGATCTTATGCAGGCCGCTTGTCAAGCATCATGTGATGACTTGAAGGAAATCGAATCGTTGATTGTAGAACGATTGAAAGATGAGAAGTATCGCGACGTTCCTGTGATTATCGCAGGGGACTTCAATAGCATGTCAGCTTTGGACTACATCCCATCGTCAACGGATCAATGCGAAGTCGCAATCGATTGGCCGACGAGTCATGTGTTGCTTGATTTGGGCTACCGGGATTCTTGGCGTGAACTGCACCCCGAAGTCGATCGTTCATTGGATCGCACGTGGACACCCCGTTTTCCCGAGCAGGAGCAAGACCGTATCGACTTCGTTTACTATAGAGGCCTTGGTCCGCAGGCTGCTGAATTGGAAGCGACTCAATCTATGGTGGTTGATTCGAGGGTTGAGAAAACCGAAACACTGACGAAGGAGACTTTTCCATCCGATCATGCAGCGCTCGTGACAGGGTTTAGCTGGCCGGTAACTCCAACCGCCACGAGATTGCGTGTGGCGAGCTACAACATCCGGCATGGAGCGGGAACCGATAATCGGCTCGACCTAGAGCGTACTGCAGCTCTTCTGAAAAACATCAACCCGGACATTATCGGCTTGCAAGAAGTTGATAAGCGGGCGAAGCGAAGTGACAGTGTTGATCAAACGGCTTTTCTTGCCGATGCAATTTCGATGGGGCATAGTGCCTTTGGCGCATTTATGGATTTCCAAGGTGGAGAATATGGGCTTTCAATTCTTTCCAAATTCCCCATCGAAAAGGCACATGAGATCCGCCTTCCCGATGGCAATGAACCGAGGGTAGCGCTGGCCTGTGAACTGAAGATCTCTGATCAGCAAACAATCATGGCCATCAATGTGCACTTCGACTGGGTTGAGAATGATGCATTTCGGTTTGCTCAAGCTAGCGTCGTTTCAACGTTCATTAGCGGCTTGAAAATACCCTATGTCTTGCTCGGCGATTTCAATGACACTCCAGGATCGCGCACATTGGATTTGCTCTCGAAAAACACGTTGCCTGTTGAAAAGCCAGAGGAAAATCATTTTACTTTTTCATCCACCAAGCCCTCACAAGAGATCGATTTTATTTTCGCGGCGCCTCAACACCGGTGGGCGGTTCAGGGCAGCTACGTTTTTGACGGCCCCAAGACTTCGGACCACCGTCCCATCCTCGGCATCCTCGAGCTCAAAAAGTAGATGGTTTAGGATTCGCCGCACCACGGTTTTCGCCGAAGTTGGCCTTTTAACGAACGTTCCAAAGGATCATGGACAAGGAGTGTAGGCTGCCCTTGGTTGTTCAGCTTATTCGGGACCTTTCCAAATCGCCGTCATGATGTGAGGTTCAGGAGTAGGGTTGGTCCAAGCCACCATCACTTCTCCTTCCAATCCGATCATGGTGGGAAATCCTCCTGCCCGTCGTTCACTCGCAGGTACGAGGATTTCCGATTCAAGGGTCACGGGAGTTCCGTCTTGGTTCCAACGCATGCCAACCCAGTCAACGCCGCCCGTCTCATTTGTCTCCAGCCAAATTCCGTAGAAATTGCCTTTTTGATCGCAGGCCGATGCAACGCGTCCTATGGGAAATTGTTTGTTCAACTGAAAGGGCTTTCCGAAGTGGATTGAATCGCCAATTCGCCAAGCTCCTTTGACGATGGCCAAATCGTCGGCGGCACTGTACCATAAGGCAAGAGCGCGAGTGGAGGATGCAGAGAGGGCGGCTCCGTTCACCGGACAAGCTGCGATTTCCCAGTGATCGGCATGAAGCAGTCCAAGTGAGGACCACGGATTTTGGTCGCCAGGAACATAACGAGACCGACTAAAATCTCGAATTTCTCCTTGCAGTCGATCCCGGTAGAGGAGTTCGAAAGATCCATCGGGCAATTGGGCCAAATCCATCGGGCAACAGGAGCAAACAGATGAATCCAAAACCAACTCCTCTTGCCAGTCTTGATCATGGGGCCATTCGGCAGTTCTCAATTCCATGCGCGCGATCTCAGGGTGCGGATGCTGGTCATAATCTCGGCCATCGAGCCAAGTCAAGGCGGCTCCATTTTCGTGCGTCAACCATTGAGCAAAGCCGTGTTCAGCAACGGAGGTGTCCCTGTGAGGTTGTGAGGGTGTTTCCCATGTCTTTCCCTGATCTAAACTGCGGGTTGCGCGAATTTGGTAAGCGAAATCGCCTCGCGCATCCATCCTCAACCAATGGGCATAGGCGTTTCCCGTTCCATCGAATGCCATTTGTGGGCGATCGGCCCAATTGACTAACATTTCCGAATCTTCAATGACGGTGGTGGTGTCCTTCCATTTCCCTTCACTCCACTGAGCCCAGCGCAAAGCATGCGTTGAATCACTCGATTCGACAAAGAGAAGAGTGGGCTCTCCGTCGCTCCCTTTGACCAGTTGGGGCACTTGGGTTTCGATCGGAAAGCTTTGAATGTTCTGAAAAGAAATGTCTTCGCTATGACATCCTGCGGACGCCAGCACGATAAGCAAGGAGAACGTAAAGTGAGCGTTGGAAGTCATTGCTATTGGGGTCGAAAGGCAGGCTCACTTTGTCAAAAGTTCCCTGAGCCTTGTTGAATAAGAAATCAACCGGTCGTACTCCTTTAAATCGGCCAGCCTAAACTGATCGCTGAAGATTAAAATCGCATGCCCATTGCTTTCTATATGGTGGAATTGCCCCTCTTCAATGAGGTCGTGCAATTCATCGGTCATGAATTTTGCGAAAGATTCACGGCTGTCAGCCTTGACCTTAAAATGGGGAGAGAAACCGGGAACCATGACATAATCAATGTCGCGGTGTGCGGCGATGGGAACATATCGATCAAAGAGCCCCTTCTTTTCGATGATGAACTTGGGCAGTTCATAGGGCAAGATGATGCAGCCCAAGGTAATGGCGTAAGCTTCAGAAGCCATGTAAGCCCCTTCATCAAACAGCACATCACAATACTCCCATTTGATCTCGCCCTGTTCGCCCGAAATACGATCCGTCATGGCTTCCAACGGACGTGACTTGAAGAAATAAAATGACTCATAAAAGTCGATGTTGCCCTCAGGTTCAGCCTCGAAATCCCAGCCATGGGAATGGGCCAATTCCTGCAGTCTCATTTCTCTTGCAGTCAATCGGTGAGTCGAAGAGGTAAGGACCTTTAGTCCGAGTTTGTGACTGGTAGACGAAATGTGCTTTTCCAATCCGGAGATTTCGGCCTTTCCACCACCAGAGCCATGTAGCCGTTGGAACTCTTGTAGGTTTTCTTGTATCGAGAGATCCACCAAACGGGCTTCCGACAAATCAATGCGCACATGGCTGCCAGATGGAATCAATCCAAGTAGCTTGTCCAAAGCAATCGCCGACAAGAAATTGGCGATTCCTTTGATCTTTAGATCGTACGAGCCATCCTTCTTGGCAATCAGATTCGAGCCAGAGAAAAAGATCATTCGGAAGAAAACCACGGGACTCACTTTTGCCAATAGGAAGTGGGTGGCTAAAGCCAGGAACAATCCTCCAATGACTCCCCACAAAAGTCCTGCTGTCAAGGTGATCGCAATCGTTCCCGCAAAGAAGATCAGCTGCTCCACTCCCTTGGCGTACATCGCATGGAAGACTTTTGGCGCAGCGAGCTTGTACCCCGTAAAAACCAAAAGGATAGCCAAAGCACAAAGCGGAACTTTCTGGATAACAGGCGTCGCCAAGAACACGAAGATCAACAAGAAAATACCGTGGTATAGATTCGACCATTTGGT
Organism: Flavobacteriales bacterium; assembly: GCA_028823145.1. Lineage (GTDB taxonomy): Bacteria > Bacteroidota > Bacteroidia > Flavobacteriales_D > Sanyastnellaceae > UA16. The sequence goes on along the minus strand of JAPKCA010000057.1, from coordinate 9,470 downwards.
CTTGGCATTGTTGTGTACGTTGACTGAACTCCGGACAATCACCGTTATGATAGGAAGTCCACCCAGAGCTCCAGAAACCATTGTGCTCATGCCAATGCCGATGAGATCCTTGTTGAGATCTGTTCGGCGCTTATACGGATCAAGCTTATCCACGGCTTTGCTACTAGCCAAAGATTCTATGCTCGCGATCAAAGTGATCATGATAACGGCTCCCCAAAAGGGAAGCGTGTTGATCATTGAGAAGTCTGGATAAATGATGGCATCCATAATGTTATCAGGGATCCTGACCAGCAGACTCGGCCCCACGTCATAGGCTTTTCCAAAGAAATCAATGCTGTGGGCATCTGTGAACCCAAAGTAGTAGACGAACGGAAATGACACCAAAAGCACCCACATTGGAGCGGGAAGAAAGTGGAAGAATTTGTAGCTAATGCTCGAATGCCAAATGAGGAATATGAGTCCTGCGAGGGAGATCATGACCACAAAAGGATTCGAGTCACCCATGTGGACAAAAGCGTCAATCAACGACTGGATCACACCATCGGATACAATTCCAGTGCCAAGAGCGTAATGGATTTGTTTCGCGAGAATGATGACTCCAATTGCCGCAAGGATTCCATGAATCACGCTGGAGTGGAAAACATCTGCGAGACGCCCCAATTTCAGAACCCCCAAAACGACTTGAAGTGCGCCGCTGACAACGATAGCAGCCAGGACAAAGTTGATGTGTCCCAGGGCTGCGATGGCGGCAAGAATGACCGCAATAAGACCTGCTGCCGGACCGTTGATGGCAACATAGCTTCCTCGAAAGAAGGTGGTGACCACCCCTCCAATGATTGCCGAGATGATTCCCGCAATGGGCTCAACGTCCGATGCTACGGCAATTCCCAAAGCAAGGGGAAGGGCAACGAGCGAGACGCTCAAGGCTGCCAAAAGATCGCTTTGCCAGTTTTCTCGTAATCCGGCAAAGCCGGTTTTTGGAATGATAGCCATGGGAGGCAAAATAGGAAATACAGCGTCAAACTGAGTGTTTGATGAGCCCTAATTACGAGTTTAATTTAAACTTCGGACGCGATGGAGCATTTGTTCCGTTTCAAACCATTGCTGAGGAAAAAATTACCTTACACGCCAAACCATCGATTCCATGCGTTTTCTGATATCCTCGCTTTTGCTTTTTGCCGGGTGGCATGTCACCCTTTTGGGACAAGCACAAACTACCGGACATGCATTCCCCCTGTATTACACCCAACACGGGTTTCATGCGGATGAAATTCAACTAGAGCCTCATCAAAAAGCGGCCATTTCCGATGCTGTAATCCATGCCGAAGTGGTTGCCACACGATCGATATGGGACGGTCATCGGTTCGCCTCGGAACTGGAGTTGAAAGCGTACGATGGTCAATCGTACATCGTATCGTTGCAGGGTGGAGCACAGGAAAACATGGGGAGCTTTCACTCTGGCGAAATGTATCTGAATACCGGAGCGAGCGGAGTCTTTTACCTGCAATTGGCACAAAACGGAATATGGGTCCCGGCCTGCGGAACCCAAGCATTTGAGCGGGATGAACGTTTGGATGTGCATGCCATGGGATTGCAGCGCAGTGATCTCGTATTGAGTACGGATTGGTCAGCTGGAAACGCGAATGAATTCATCACCATTGCAGGTGCTGGATTCGGAGGTGCCCAAGGCAGTGGCTACGTCACCTTTGATAACGGAGGCAATTATTACGATGCGGCGATCGCAAGCGGGTTCAACTACACCGAATGGACGGACAATAGCGTTACCGTGCAAGTGCCTCCAGCTTTTTCCAATAAGGTGCGGCTCATGACAGATGATGGAACCATGCTGGAGACCAACGATTCGCTGCACATCGCCTACAACTTGGACACCGACGCTAGTGGCGTTTACGGCCACACGCATCTTCACGACCAAAATTCTGGCGGTCTTTTGTTTCATGTAAATGAAGGGTTGTTCGATGTGCCTGAACGCATGGATGCCATTGAACGCACCTTGAACGATTTTGTTTGTAAGACCGGTGTAAATTTTCAATTGGAAAGTGAATCAACCGCATTGGGTTGGGATCTCGGAGACGGACAAAACACCATTTCCTTTGACAGTCCTTCGGATCCCCTTTCTTCATCTACAGTCGGCTATTGTCATACTCTTTGGTACAGTTGTATCCTGGGAAATGTCACGTTTTACTACGTGGGCGAAATCGATGTGGTGATCAATGGCAGTTTCGATTACGACTACAGCACAGGACCTGTTGCAGCAGGCCAAGCCAAATTTGCATATGTCTTGATGCACGAGCTGGGTCACGCGATGCGGCTCGGCCATGTCAATGAATTGAGCGAAACCATGTATCCGAGTGTCACCGACTGGCCATCAAATGAATGGAATGAACGAGACACGATTTCCACGCACGACCGCATGGGCGTGACGCTTGCTGTGGAACGGGCTTCAACTTTCACGTTCGATGGATGTGGCGTATCACCGATGATTCCCTTGGAAGTCGATTGCCCCGAAGTTGTAGGTGTGTCTGAAGGAGCGGCGAATCAAATGGAAACCTGGCACCTTCATCCGAACCCGTTTCAAAATCAGATTTTCTTGAGCGCACCCGGCGATGGAAAAACACCGCACCGGGTTCGCATTTGGAATGCAACAGGACAACAGGTGGAAGAGGTCATCATTCCACCTAGCGGATTGGAATGGAACGCATCAAAACTTTCCCCAGGATGGTATCACTTCCAATGCGTGGATTGCACAAAACGGATCTCGGGGTCTGTTTTGAAGACGGAGCATTGAATGACCCTCGCTTGGGATAGACTCGAAATCATCGAAAACCCCGAGCCTTTCTCTGATAGGTTGGGGCTTTAGACCTTTTTTGTTTGGTGATGGTATAGGTGTAATTTGCCGTTGAACAATTCCTTCATTCATGGCCAAGAGAAGTTTAGGAGAAGTATTCATCCGATCGATGGTGCGTCAAGTGGGCAGAGATGCAGGAAAGGTGGTGTCCAATCAGGCGTTTGGTGATGCGCATTCAACGCCGATTCGGATGGTGAAGTCAGCGGACACTTCCCTTCAATACGTTGGAAGCAGAAGGCGGTATCGCCATGAATTGGATCGGGTCATCAACGGCGATTTGCCAGGCTCCACTCAATCGGCCAAGAAACAGTTGGTAGCGCTGGAGAATGCCTTCGAATCGTTTCTAGAGGATTTGAGCCCGCTCAGGAATTCAACCGATATTTTGATTTTGCGAAACTGGGTAGAAAAGAGCGGTGATTACATCGAGGATGTGCTCAAAATTTCAAACAAGCCTGAAGTTCAAAAATTGGCAGATGACATGAACAGCACGCTTGTTGATGTAAAACGACAAGCCAAGGAACAGGTGGATGCGCTGGTTCCGGCAACTGGAGAAGAATTGCCGGCGAAGAAAAAGGAAGCGAGCATCGTTTTATGGTCGGGTGTGATTTTGATCGTGCTCGGAGTCAGTTTATTGGTCTGGCGCTCGGGCGAAACGACTTCAGTTGAATTCCCGTTTATGGTGGGGTGTGCCGGTTTGTTGACCATGATTATCGGTGCGTTGATGTTGAGCGGAAATGCTAGCGCGCGAAATGAATTGATGGAGAAGGTGCAAGACATAGCCGATATGAAGACGCTTTTGAGCCATTGGTAAGTCAGACAGAAAGTTCAGTTAATTCTAACGACATAGGGGTTGATGCATCATTGTCTCAAACGGATGGGTTGTAGATTCACAAGACAAACGAAACGCTAGTATGAAAGAAATGGTGACAAGGCAAACGCCAAGGACAGGGATTGAAAAGGCGATGTGGGTGGGTTGTTTCGTGTTGTTATTCAGCCATGCACAAGCCCAGGTTCCACCGAATTATGAAATCTTGGTCAACACGGACCAAGCCTATCAAGGGGATGTTTTTTTCTCGATCGGGGGTCCGCCGATTAAGCCGGTCAACATTGTGAGTCCTGCAGGCGAATTGATTTTTTCTGAAAATTGGCCGCAGGAGGGATTCGATTGGAAAGTCAACGATGACGGACTCATCACGCATTACCACCGGGGCGTTTTTGGGTGGATTACCCGCGACCAGAATATGGGGATATTGGACACCACATTTTGTGAGAATGGGTTCACTCCTGATTTGCACGATTTCATTCGCCTACCCAATGGCAATAAGATGATGATTGCTTATAGTGATCAGATTTACCCGATGGATTTGCTGGTCAACGGTGGAGACCCCAATTGCGTGATAGAAACCGCCATTGTTCAAGAAATCGATTCTGAACAAAACGTTTTGTTCGAGTGGAATGCTTTGGACCATATGAGTCCGACAGATTTGGAAAATGCCAATTTGACGAATTCAGAATTGACTTTAAATCACGCCAATGCCATCGATATTGATGGAGATGGGCACATCATTTTATGCAGCCGAGACCTGAGCGAAATCACAAAAATCAATCACCAGACCGGAGAAATCATGTGGAGGTGGGGAGGTTCTCAGAACGAGTTCGAATTCGTCAATGGCCACCCATTCACATCGCAGCACAGTGCTCGCAGTTTGGGAAACAATCATTACATCGTCTTTGACAACGGCAATTATTCGGAGCAGTACACAGGAGAGCCGAACTATTCACGGGCTTTGGAATATGAGCTGGACCTGGTCAATATGACGGCGACCATTGTATGGCAATATGTTCACCCCGATTTACTTCATGGATTGGCCATGGGGAGCGTTCAGCGTTTGCCCAACGGCAACACCCTCATCAATTGGGGAACGTTGAATGCTCAAGCAGTTACAGGTGCAATTGTATCGGAAGTAACGGCTGATGGAGAGTTGGCCTTCGAAATGGTTTTCGCGCTAGGTGAGCATATCTACCGCTGCGAAAAACACATTTGGCAAGGCGCGTTTGAAGTGGAAGGTTGTTTGGATGAGATTGCTTGCAACTTCAATCCCGAAGCCACTATTTCAAATGGAGATTGCACGTACCCTGAGCCTGGATACGATTGCGATGGCAATTGCCTCAATGACGTGGATGAAGATCAGGTGTGTGATGAGATTGATAACTGTCCTGAAGTGGCCAATCTGGATCAAGCAGATGAGGATGAAGATGGGGTGGGAGACCTTTGCGATGACGATTTTGGAAGTGAAATTGATGTGCTTGAAAATACCCCCATTCGTCAGCCTGTGGCTTGGTTCAATTCGCTCGGTCAATTGCTTTCAAAAGAGCAAGTGGAAGCCGTCCATTCCATCTGGATCATCGTCGCGTATGACGATGGATCTTCATCGAAAATATGGATAGAATAAAGCGCTATATAAGACTGATTTATAGCGGGTTTAGTTCATCTTAATAAACCGAAGGTTTAAGTTTCTGTCTGTCGAACTTTGCAGCAGATAGAGGCCGTTGGGGAGCCCCGCCAAATCGTGCGACCAGTGGGTGGCTCCTGCGCGAATTGACGCGGTCAAGATGAGCCTTCCATCGGCATGGAAGATTTGCAAATCGTGGTCGGTTAGAAAGGACTCGTTCCAGCTCAATTCGATCATGCCTTCGCTGGGGTTCGGATACAAGTTCCAAGACGATTTTGATTCGAGGTTATTCACACGGCTCACCTCGCAGACTTCAAGCGGAACAGGGTTCAACTCCAACGGTGCTCCTGATGATATGTCATGACCTTCGAAAGCGCTATAATCCGCTGGATACCGGTATGCCCGGAAGGTCATGTTTTGGTTGATCTCCAACGCGGTGCCTTGTTCTACGGGAGCTCCTCCAATGAGCGGAGTGCGGTATTCCCAAATGCGCGTGCCATCGGCGGAGTTTTCAAACAATTGCCCTGTTCGCCCATTGCAAATGAGATAACTTCCATCACCTAACCATTGAAATGAGCTCAAGCCCGTGCTGTTGAGGGCATCTTCCGTGTAGACCCAATTGAAATCATCGGGTTCAAACGTCCCCGTGCTTGGATCCAATTCGTATTCACCTTCGTATTCATCAAAAACGACGGAAATGGTAGCAACCTCACTGTGTGTTTCGACTGAATCCGTTGGTACACGGTTGTTGAAGACGCAGATTTGCGTGAATTCAGGTTGACCAGGTGAGAGTGCCATGTCGCTCTCTCCCCAATGTGCATCGTGCTGGAAAAAGAGCTTCTGGTCGGTGATGTCGCCGCGGTTATAGGCTGCGGGGTTTCCCCAACGCCAGAGAACGTCATCTTCCGCAGGGAAGTCATGCCACATCACCCAAACTTCGTCAAACGTGGGAATGCTGAGGAGGATTTGTCCAGATAAATCGTAGTAACCATAGTAGTCGATTGAATTGATGTGAAGCCAATCTGCAGATGTTTCATTGGAAGATCCGTAATTCAAATTGATTTTGTTGGGGTGATCGGCGACAATGCCATAGTTGGATTTTGTGCTGTCAAAATCTTGGATTAAATGGTCCCAAGCGCGCCATTCCCATACGATTTCCGCGCCGCTATCCTCGTCTGGAGCGATTTCAATCACCTTGTCGCTCCACAATTCCCCCTCCGTGAGGTAGGTTGGATTTCTGCCGGCGTCGATGGCACCAAGGCTGTCAATGCGCTCCCAACAAATGGCCAAAACGTTTCCATTGGGCAGGATTTCGATGTCATGATGCAACCGAGCGGTGGAATCGTTCAATGAAAACGACCACAGGACTTCGTTGTCCCAATTCCGGCGTTGAATATTTGCTCCTCCACCTCCTGCCCAAATTGGATCGTCCCCGACGGATGCTTCACGGCTGGTCATTACCAAATCTCCATTGGGTTGCAAGTAGCTTACGTTTCCAGGCCGCATATTTTCTTCCAAGGCCCAGGAATGCACCACTTCTCCGCAAGCATTGAGCAAGAGTGTGCGGTGTTGGTTGTGAGGGTAGATCAAGGTGTAACCGTCATGGTACAAGGAAGGGTCGTACACGATGGTTCCTACGGTCTGACCTTGGCTGAGCATGGGGTACGCTACGTGCAATGCCAGCAAGCATGTAAGAACAATTTGAGCAGATTTGTGCAAAGGCTTCAAGTTCATGATTTTTTATTGGCTCGGTCTACTCTGGTTATGGTATAAAAATAGCAAGACCATCGCAAAGTTTGGGTAGGCAATCTAACGCAATTCAAAAGCGGTGCGGACGATGCTTTCTGCTTCTGCGCAGATCTCCTTCCGACTCCAATTTTCTAACTTGATGCGTTCGAAAGGAATGCGGGGTAGAAATTCCACGTCAATTTCGATGGATTTTACCCGCAACATTTTAAAAACATACTTGACGATGGAACCCTGAGTTTGTTGGTAGACAAGCACATCCATGTCTTGGGTGCTGACCAGTCTGCCATTGGCTTTGGTGTACTGAAAAACCAGGGGCTGCACATCGCATTCGGCTTCAAGAGCGATTTGGAAGAAAGGCGATTTGAACGGGAGCATTTCCAATCCGTTGTTCGATTCTCCCTCTGGAAAAAACCCAACATTGACTTTGGCTTCGGCAATTTTAGTCACAGCCGGCTTCATGACTTCCTGAATGGATCGGTGCTTCGAGCGATCTACAAATTCAAACCCCAGTTGTTCCATGACCCAACCGATCCCGCGCAAATTCCGGATATTGCTATTGGATATGACCATGCAAGGTGAAAGCGCCATGAGCATCAAAGAATCAATGACGCCTTGGTGATGGCTTACGACCAACTGGTTGGAGTGCTGAACTTTTCCGTGAATTTTCATGCGCGTTCCCAAAACGCGCATGAGGAACCTTGCAAAAGGATAAATAATCAAAAGGGTATTCCACCTCAAAAAGAAAGATCTTCGCAGGGGGAGAAATAAAATCCTGAGAACAAAACTCATGGCCAACATGAGACCTACCGTCAAAATGATGGTGCAGAATCGTAAAATTGGCAGCCAATTACCGGCGAGATTTTGATCGAGTCGATAGGCTGTGTTTTCTGATGATTCTTGTTTCAAGAGATTCTCGAATGAGTGATTTCAAGGAAGCGGTTAAATCTTATCTTTGGAAAGATACAAAAGCGTAACTATTTGCTTCATAAACCGTAAGCGAAAAACATGGCAAACTCATCAACATTTGACACATTAATTATTGAGGGAGGGAGCCTTAGATGCGCATTTACGGCGGGTGTTTTGGACGCATTTGCGGCAGTAGATTTCATGCCGTTTCAAACGTATTATGGCATTTCAGCGGGTTCCATGGCTTTGACTGCTTTTATGTCAGGACAACGCAAGCACTTTATTGATCTTGCTTCCCAACTCGTTGATGATGGTCATTTCATTAGCTTTTATTCTGCCTTTTCGGAAGAGGGTATTATGAATCTAAATCATCTGGCCAAAGCGGTGAAGAATTCCGCTCCGATTGATTGGGATTCTCTTCAAATTAATATCGAGGGAAAAAAAATGGTGATTGTAGCCACAGACGTAGAGACAGGAGCCCCGCATTATTTGCGACCGACTGTTGAAACGTGGATGGATTGTGTGCTTGCATCTTCCACTTTGCCATTGATTACCAGGGGCAAAGTGAAATTGAATAATCGATGGTTTTTTGACGGGGGGTTTTCAGATGCCCTTCCTTTGCAACATGCTCTTGATGGTGGATCGAAAAACATACTAGTCATTCGAACTCGACCATCAGGAATGCATATAGAACAGGGTACTCTGGAGTATGTGGCTTCTTATGCTTTCTGGGGAAATCAAGCTTTGACTGACCTATTCGAACATGGGCATCACGGCTACAACAAAACAGTAGATCGCCTTCGAAGTGGAGGGGATGGTGAGGAAGTTTGGTGTGAATTGGCACCTCTTACACCTCTGAGGTCAGAAGGTTACCTCGTCACTTCACTGGATTTGAAGTCAGACTACCGACACGGATTGGAAGTGGCCATGGATTGGCTAGCTTCATCCCACCACCAATAATCGCCTAAGTGACACATGACGCCCTTTAAGGCGTGTAAGTTATCGATTAAATGCCAAAATGTCGTATATTAGTATACAATAGACTCATTTGTCATGATTTGCACTGCCTCTAAAATCTTGCGTTTGCCATTTGCGATTGCATGCCTTTTCATTTGGATGATGGTCGTTCCGAGTGGATTTCAATCTGCTATAGGATCAGATGCAATTGCTGAGGGGACGGGTTGGCCTTCTTCAGGGTCAAATGCTGTCACAGATTCTTACAGCTTTTTTCAATCCATCCAAACGCCATTCGTGGTGAATGATCCAACATTTGATTTTGATGGATACGAGGTCTTCCGCATTTACGTGGAGACGATGAATTCAGATGATTTTATTCATCGTATTTATGGTGACGCTGTGAACAGTGCTTCATTCAGCGCTCCATCGGGCATATACAACAACAACTTTTGCTTGGGTGCGACTTCAGGCGGAGTTCCGCCACCGAGCTTTTTTTTTAATGGAAACAATTCTTCTAGTTTTGACTCTTGGGTCGGAAT
>JAPKCA010000056.1 GCA_028823145.1 Flavobacteriales bacterium | reverse complement strand
TAAGCGCTCTTCGCCACCCAATCCGAACGCTGTCAAAAAGTGCTTCTCCGCAACCGTTTCATTATCCAAAGCAGCCAAGCCTGCATCGTAAGCAGCCTGCCATGCTTCAGCATCTCCATCAACCCATCCGGCTTTCATCATTTTCCCTAAGTATGCCATAGCCAAGCTTGGGTCCTCAACAAGGGCACTATCCGCGTGCAATCCTGCCGCATTAAAATCGTTGCGCATCATGGACTTATAGAATGACCAATAGTGCTCTTCAGCTTCTTCACTTTCCGTAGTCGGCTCCAACATGTTCGTAGTCATACGACTATTGTTCACATGCATCCAACGACTCCACACCAACTTTCCATCTTCACGAACCACTCGTCCCATGAATTTGGCCGCATCACTCATCCCATGGTATTCATCGGTATTGATCCCATAAACAGTGGCGCCATTCGCGTCAATTTGAATCATCTGGATGTCCGTGTACGACGTATCCATATCAAACCAATCACCTGTCACTGCGGAAGCATCAAACATTCTTGCTGAATCGAACCGGGCATTGTAGAATGAAAAGTCTGAAGCCAATCCATCCAGAAAGGGCTGCACCGAAGCATCCCCTTGGTTTTGGGTTGATGCTGAACTATGAACAAATTCAGTTACCTCAACTTCCGTTAAAGGAGGAGATTGGCAAGCAACAAGAAAAATGCAAACACCACACAAAATGGTTAAAAAACGATTCATGATAAAAAATTTAAAGCAAATAAAAAAACAAACCTATGGCATTTTTTCCTCGCTGCCACGATGCCCCATTTACGTGAAGATTTAAATCAATCCAACAGCTCTTCTAATCGCTGGAACGACCTCCTGGCCAATGATGGCTATTGAATCTTTGAGTTGACGATGGGTCAACCCTGCATTGTCCATTTGAAAAGAAAACCTCGAAATCCCTCCCAAAGACTCGCTGTGTCGAAGAATTTTCTCAACCACCTCTTCAGGACTGCCCAACACCAAAGCACCAAGAGGTCCGGTTTGATCGTCAAAATGTTGACGCGTCACAGGTGGCCAGCCCCGCTCCCGACCAATGCGGGTAAACGTCTCAGCATACCCCGGATAATATGTGTCCCTTGCCGTTTGCGCATCCAATCCAACGTAACCCAACGAATGCAATCCAACATGCAACGAATCCGGATCATGTCCAGCCTCTTCGCCCGCTGCTCTGTACATATCGACCAAGGGCCTGAACCGATGAGTATCCCCACCGATGATCGCAATCATCAGAGGCAGTCCCAGACGACCAGCACGAACAAACGAAGCGGGCGTTCCACCCACTCCCAACCAAATCGGCAACTTCTCCTGAAGTGGACGCGGATAGATTGGCTGGTCCTGAAGTGCCGGTCGAAATTTGCCCGACCAAGTCACCTCTTCGGAATTCCGAATCCGAAGCAACAAATCCAGTTTCTCACTGAAAAGGGCATCGTAATCTCGCATATCAAGTCCGAACAATTCAAAGGATTCTGTAAACGAACCACGGCCCACCACCATTTCAGCACGGCCATTTGAAATCAGGTCTAGAGTCGAATACTGCTGAAATATGCGCACAGGATCTGCAGCGCTTAGAACGGTGACGGCACTGGTCAATTTGATCCGCTCTGTCCGTGAGGCAGCCGCTGCCAAAATAACCGCTGGAGCAGAATCGAGAAACTCTTTCCGATAATGCTCTCCCATCCCAAATACATCCAAGCCCATCTGATCCGCCCACTCGATGCGATCCAACAAATTGGCCATGGATTGAGCGCGCTGCCGATGAGTCTGGTCGCGACCTTGATTTTCCGTTGCTGCAAAACTGTCTATACCAATCTCCATGGGGATGCAATATCGTTCGGGACCGCTTTGGTTCAACGGAAGCTACTTGCGGATCCAACAACGCGGTAAACATGACGCGCGCGCAATCGATTCACACGCAATCCATATTTAAATAAACGCTGAATCTATTCTATTGATAATCATTATTTTAGTGGGTTTACATAACGTGTTTTAGACCTCTTAAAACGCAACTTTTTGACGTCAATTACGTAAACTATAGTATGATCCTATCCACCACCTTCTTTGCGATATTCACCCCCATAGTGGTGCATATATTTAAAACTAAATTGAATCAAATTAACGGTCGAATTGCCCAAAATCGGAAAGTCTATTATGCACATTTGACTGCAGCAAAATCATTCAAAGACCACCTTCAAAAAAGGACTCAACGATCGAACTTTGCAAAGGGTCGATTGATTCATTTGAAGAAATTGGTCCGTCAAAAAAGAAAACTCTACTTCCTCCTTTTCACCATCGGAATAATGGGAAGTGTCTCTCTATTCTTTGCTTTGTGATCAGCGAATAATCAGCGACTGCTTGAAAACTTCATTTGAAGTTGCCACGACTGCGTGATACACCCCTGCTTGAAGCGTTGGCAAAAGCACTGAATTCCCCATGCCATTCTGGATGTCATGAACGCAACGCCCTTGTGCATCATAGAGTGACCAAGCATATCCTCCCCCTTCAGGACGGATTATCTGCAATTCCTGTCCAGAGCTCAACACGGTCGGATAGAGCAAAAAACGGACGTTCGGAACTTCCGACAAATCCGCTACCCATCCTTCCAAGTTCACATCGTCGAAATAAAACGTTTGGTTTCCCAGAACCGATCCTGGTTGGCCAAAATCAAAAAAGATGGAAATCAAGTCATAGTTGAAGTTCAAATTGATGGGCTGCGTTCCGTCGACTTGTTGACTGAGGTCAAACGTCAAGGTTTCCCATTCTCCACCGACCGTGGTCAGCACTTGCGTCTCTACACTGTTGGCAGGATTCGAACTCTCCTCTGCTTTAAATCGAACGGGAATGCCCGCGGCTTGCGTGAACACGCGTGTTGTAATCACCGTTTGTTCTGTTGTAAACGGAACCGGATTGGCCAAACCAGCCGGCGTGCTGATCGTGGTCCCAGAATAGTTTAGCGACTGCCAAGTCTTGAGAACTTCCACAACCGAATTGTTCGGCATGACAGGGTCAGACGCCAAAGAAGAAAAATTTCCTGCAAAAGAGGTTGTGTGATAATTGACGGCATCTCCTTCAAAATTGATCGGTAAGTCAATTTGCGCCAAGCCGTAAGTGGCATCAAACATCTCCACATCATCGAATTGAAACGTGGACCATTGCGAGCCATCACCAAAATTACCGAAGTCAAACATGAAAACCACTTCATTGAAAACGCCCGACTGCAAACCCGTGAAATCCCAAACCAACGTCTCCCATTCATCGGTGACGGTCGTCATCGCATCCAGCTCCCCAACAGCTAATCCCTCGAGCTTTAGCTTCACAACTGTGTTGGGCAGAGGAACTCGCACCTTCATCCGGATGCCACCTAAGACGCTGAGATCTATGTAATCTGACAAGATTATTTTGCTTCCAGCCCAAATTTCACCTGGAAAACGAATGATTTGTCCGACTTGATCGCTGGTATTGATTCCCGATGGATCCGGGTTGGCAATGACTGAGCCCTCACCCCCTTCGAAGTTGACAAAATCGGCCGTTGTAGGAGCCAATTCGAAATCAAACGGAAGAATCTGTTGAGCAGAAACAGTTGAAAAAGCAAAACTTAAAATCACAGCAAAGGAATAGAGTCGAATCATGCAATAAAAGTAGGTGTTAATGTCATACGGACACTAAGTGCCCACATCTGAATGGGGAAATCACCCTCGGAGATTTAGACAATACTGAGGTCTGTATTTCTTGGGCGTTTGCGGGGACAGCCTTGGTGGCCATCATGGGAATTGGCGTGAACGCCCCTTTTGATTCGGGCGACTGGCACGTTTGCATTCGTGTTCTGGGTGGTTTAATCTCAGCTTGGGCCGATCGTTTGATTTGAGGCCTGGAATTGAGGATCAATGGCACGCTCCTGACTCGAATTCAGTGATACCCGAGCAGCCGGCGTGCCCCTGGTTCGTGTAGGTGACACAGTTGCAACCGCAAACAGGATCGTATTGAGCAGTGTAGAGACATGCTGGATCAATGACTTCAATGCATTCGCTGTCAGGTGTGCACGCTGAGGTCGCACAGGCGACAAGTATCAGACCAACGATTGTTTTCATAACTTCAAAACGATGGGGCTATAACGCTTATTGCATTCCTTAGACTTCGTACTTACAACTCCTGCAAATACACCAACATCACATCGAGGTGCCCATCCTGGTCGATCCAGTGATCGGTGCGCGGGGGGATACGGCACGTATCTCCAACTTGGACTTGGACTCGCTCTTCTCCCACCACAATGACGCCTCCGCCAGACGTCACCCGGCACACTTCCCACTCGTCATGGTGGAGATTCCGGCCGTTGGTTTCAAAATGCAGAAACTCCACGAGTGGCTGCCCGTCCTTCTCAGCCAGAAGTTCGAGAAATCCGAAGGACGTCTCTTTCCTCTTCAGCGGTTGGCGTTGAACCGATTGGTGAATAAAGTCTGACATGAAGCTCAAAAATACCGCAAAATGACACGACTCAATTCCGTTAGATTTGACATCATGAAAAGTTTGAACCCAATCGGGCTGTGGTGTTTTGCCCTTCTATTGCTTTGCGCATGTGGAAGGCATGAATCTGCATCGATCGTCGAGCATGTCAACCGGACTGCATTTGTCAACCCCTTCATTGGAACAGCGCGAATGGGACACACCTTTCCAGGTGCCACTCGCCCATCCGGCATGGTTCAACTTTCACCACAAACCCGTTTTGAATCTTTGCTTGCGCCCGATGGGAACTACAACCCGGACACCTATCGGTATTGCGCGGGATACCAACACGGTGATTCCACCATCTTGGGTTTTGCGCACACTGCTTTCAGCGGAACAGGCCACAGCGATTTGGGAGACATCTTGATCATGCCCGTGGTTGGCAAACCGAACTTGGCATCTGATGAGCAAGGCGCTCCACTCTTTGGCAGTGCCTTCAGCCACGATAGCGAGCATGCAGAGCCTGGCTATTACGGGGTAGAACTTGATCGGTATCACATCCAAGCCGAACTCACCGCTTCCGACCGCGTGGGCATTCACCAGTACACCTATTTGGAGGGAGGCGAAGCTCAAGTGGTCATGGATTTGACCTACAACATCTACCACCACCCCGACAAGAACGTTTGGACTTTTGTGCGGGTCGAAAATGACTCAACCGTTGTTGGTTACCGGCAAACAACAGGCTGGGGACGGACTCGGTTGGTCCACTTCGCGATGCGTTTTGACCGAGCGTTTTTGGACTTCGGATATGAGCGCGGGCAGGAATTGACCTACAATGGCTTTTATCGCCGATTTGATGAGGCGCATGGCTTTCCAGAAATGGCCGGACGTGACCTGCGCGCCTGGTTTGATTTCGGGAATTTGGAAAACAATGAGAGCATTGGTGTTCGGGTGGCTCTCTCGGGGGTGAGCACGGCGGGCGCTTTGGCCAACCTAGAAGCAGAGGCGCCGCGTTTTGATTTCGAAAAGGCACGCGCTGAGGCTGATGCCGCTTGGGAAACCGAATTGGCGCGTGTTGAGTTGGAACCGCTGCGCGAAGAGGATGCGACCACGTTTTACACGGCGATGTACCACAGCATGCTCAGCCCTGTATTGTATGAAGACGTCGATGGACAATACCGCGGCCTGGATCAAAACATCCACACGTCCGATGGGTTTACCAACTACTCGGTCTTCTCCCTTTGGGACACCTACCGCGCGCTCCACCCATGGGTGAATTTGACCCAACCTGAATTGGCCGGTGACCTCGTCAACAGCATGCTGGCACCTGCGGACCAAAGTGTTCATGGGATGCTTCCGATATGGAGCCACCAGGCCAACGAAAACTGGTGCATGATCGGTTACCATGCGGTTTCGGTGCTTGCTGAAGCGGTTTCGATGGGCGTACCCGGAATTGATGCCGATCGGGCATTGGAAGCGGCTGTTGAGACGGCACGTGTGCCCTACTTCGATGGCTTGGGAGACTACATCGAATATGGCTATGTTCCAGATGACCGCAGTCATTCTGGGGTGTCCAAAACGTTGGAATACGCTTACGATGATTGGTGCATCGCCAAGCTTGCCGATCAATTGGGCAACACCGCTATTGCCAATGAATTCGATGCAAGGGCGAAAAGTTACCGCGCCGTTTGGGATCGTGAGAGTGGATTTATGCGTCCCCGCATGTCGGACGGAACCTTCCGTGAATCATTCGACCCGTTGGACACCCATGGCCAAGGATTCATTGAAGGAAACGCCTGGAATTATGGATTGTATGTGCCGCATGCTGTGGATTCACTCATTGCATGGCACGGTGGACCCGAGGCTTTCACGGACCACCTCGACTCGCTGTTTACCATGCAACTTGATGACCGGTATTTCGCACACACCGAAGACATCACACGGGACGGCATCATCGGCAACTACGTTCATGGAAACGAACCCGGCCACCACATCCCCTATTTGTACAATTACGCTGGAGCACCTGAACGTACGCAAGCACAAGTCCGCATGATTTGCGACCGGATGTACGGGCCCGATGTCGATGGTCTATGCGGAAACGACGATGCAGGACAGATGTCGGCTTGGTATTTATTCAGCGCCTTGGGCTTCTATCCTGTGGCGCCTGCTTCAGGGGAATACGCTTTGGGAAGTCCTGCCGTAAAATCCGCCATCATTCACCTTGGAAATGGACGGGATTTGATCATTGAAACAGAAGGCAATTCGACAGAGCGCTATGAAGTCGAAACCGTTTACTGGAACAGCGTTCCACTCTCCAGGCCCTTCATTGACGTGAATCAGTTGGCCAACGGCGGGACCTTGAAATTTGTTTTCAAGGAGTCCTGAGGGCATGGACTTCCATCCTGCACGTTCAACTAGGCGTTTCTTGCTCTGATGCAACGGGAGTTTCTATGACGGCCTCCTCAAAGACAGCCATATCCTCTTGACTCAATCGAATTCCGTAAGCCAAGGGGAATAAGAACGTCACGGCAAATGTCCATCCCACAAAAACGACGAGCGCTCGGTTCAGCACACTTCTCGCTGCGGCCTCAGGGGTCACATTCGGGGTGGTCTTGACCATCCGAACCAGCAGGACTGTCAATGTCCCTAAGAAAATGAGGTTGCCCGCCAATACAGCAAGGCGGTTGGGGGTCATCCCCCATTCCAACAACCGACTGCCGATTGCAGCGATGCCCATGAGGTCGGCGACCATTCCAAATCCAATCAACAAAAACACGAGCAAGCGTCGAAATCTTCCGACTTTTTGATCAAAGGCTGAATGCAACAAGACCAGTCCAATTACAGCCACCAAGAGCAAATTAAAAACCAATAGTTGATCTCGGTCTTGGCTTAATTCCCCAAAACCCAAAGCCAACTGCGCCGTCAAAAATCCCAGTTCGAGCATAACGAACAAAGGGATGAAAATCGCAGCAACCGTTGGCAGTATTCGCTCCATTGCATGAGGATGCCTCAGCCAAATAGCATGTCCGAAAATCAAGATTCCCGAAGCCCCCCAAGCCATCAAATGGATGTTGAGTTCCTTCATGTATTCCCAACCCAGCATTTCATCAAACAACAGATTGGTCAAGCCTAACAGTGCCATTCCAGTAGCAAAAATAATGGCTGACATAATGACCACCTGAACCGCATTCCGGACAAAGTCGACGCGCTCCTGTCCTTTGGTGGTTTGGACATAAAACCAACCGGTCAACCCCACCAGTAGCATAGGCCAATGAATCATCATCAAGTCCCGTACCTGCCGCGCAAAATCCACCCGGATTCCGGAGGCTTCCAACGATGCGTCATTCGCGACACTGGACCGTACCAAAAACTGGCTTGGCAAATCTTCCCAAAGATTCCAAAGCAACGCAACTACAGCAGCCATCCCCGTGGCAATCAACAACGCTTTCGGCATGCGCCAACCATGAAAAACCATGATGGGCAGGAATGCGAAACTCGCAACAAACGGAAGAGCCCACTCCAAATCGAACTCACCGGTACGCCAATATGGAATCAATAAAGCCAAGGAAATCAAGGTTGCCACGCAAATAGGGTATGCATACCCCCAGCGGAATTTCACTTCCGCTTCGGGTTGATCAGCCGCCAGTCGAGCTGCCCAGGTTTTTGCCACATCGGATTCGTCCGGAGTCTTCGTGAAAGCAGTGCGGAACGCTTCAGGATCGTTGCGGTACAGATGTTCGAGTTCCTCAGGCGTGCGATTCAACATGTGGTAAATGTATGAGAGACCGCATAAAACAAGTCAGATCGGATGTTGAAAAAATCTGAATCAACCCTGTTTCCAGCGGGAAATCTGCCACTCTTTTTGTTGCTCTTTGTCGAGGAATGTCCATGCCACAATCCGCGTGGACTTATTGCCCGTTCCCAACGGAATGGTCTTGACTTCCAAGGCCTTTGCTTTTTGCAACGACCTGTACATACCATCCAGATGGGCCTGTTTCGAAACCAACGTGGAGAACCAAAACACCCGGTCCGAGAAATTGAGGCTTTCCCGGATCATGTTGCGAATGAATTGGGATTCACCGCCCTCACAAATCAACTCATCATGAATCCCCGCAAAATTCATGGTAGGGGTTGCCCCTCTTGCTCCAGACAAGTTTCGAACTTTTCTGCGGGTACCGGCTTCAGCTTCTTCAGCTGATGCATGAAATGGAGGATTGCACATTGTAAAGTCCACCCATTCTTGGTCATCCAACACCCCGTGAAAAACGGAACGTGGATTGGCTTGCCATCGGCATTCCACCTTGCCCTGTAACGCGGGGTTAGCGACCACAATCTGTTCCGCCGATGCAATTGAATTTTTGGAAATGTCAGACCCGATGAAATTCCAACCGTATTCTACTATTCCTAGAACTGGGTAGATGCAGCTCGCTCCCACGCCAACATCCAAACCGGTCACACGACTGCCCTCCGGCACGTTGCCAAAAAACTTTTCGCGCAACAGATCAGCTATTGCATGGATGTAGTCCGCTCGACCCGGGACCGGTGGACACAAATTTTCATCCGGAAATTCCCAATGTGGAATCCCGTAATAGTGGTGGAGCAAAGCTTGATTCAACAGCTTCACGGCCGCTGGATTGGCAAAATCGACGGAGTCGACGCCATGCTTGTTGGGCTTGACATATGCAGCCAGCGCCGGAATTGAAACGGTGAGTGCTTTCAAATCATACGGTTCGCGGTTGCGGTTGCGCGCATGAAGCCGGAACTTTTCTTGGGTTTTTTTTTCTCTCGTCATGTGATCACCGGCTCGTGGGCGAAGGTCTGCTTATTTGTTGGGTGCTGCAAACTTCCATTGAAGTCGTACGTGCTTGCCAATGGCTACCTTAGCTAAATGACGAACACGTACGAATGCGCCCAATGCGGCATGTCTGTGAATGCCCAATGCGGCAAGTGCAATGTGCCTTTGGAAAACGGCCAAATCTCCCTCGACAACGGATCAACTGTGCAGGTATCCAAATGCCCTTCCTGTGAAGGGAAGATCAAGTCGCCCCAGTGTTGCGGGTCGGACATGAGTTGCGCTGTCAACTGAGGGCATCCTCGAACAAGGTATGGAATGATCCACCGATTTCTTTCAGGACTTGCTGTCATCCTTACGCTTGGATCTTTGAGCTCTTGCGATCAAGATTCTGCTCCCAAAACTGATGCGGAAACGAAGACTTCGTCCCAACTTCCTTCAGACGTTCCATGCGCACTTTCGCTTCGCGTCGAATCGGATGGCGGTTCTGCTTACCGGATGATCGGACACCTGAACTTTCATCACGGCAGCTATGTCATTTCACCTACGGACTCTGCCGGCATGAAAGGAAAGTTCCAGATTCACCTGGGAGACTCGGTGCTTTTCACCAATGAAGCCATCACTGAATGGCCTCCTTCCTCTCAAGAGTTGGAATATTTCCAGCAGGTCCAAATCCAAGTAGCACGGAATCCAACGATGTACGCCATGCCCTTTGAAGTTCTTTCGGATAGCGACTTCGAAACCTCCGGGCACGCCTTGTTTGTGTTGGAACCTTCTTGCATTGCCTACATCCTGGAATTTCAATTGATTCAGAAAGAAGGGAACCTGACTTTCACCTCCTCTGAATTGCAGGAGGCGGACCCACAAATTTTAGATCAGCAATAAATAGGCTTCCATGGCAATCACCCCAACTACCTCAAAGCCCCTTGGCTTCATCGCCCCATCGTTCATGCTGCCAGAAACGGCCACGGGCCGATCCATCTCTTCAGAGACGCTCTTCGGAAGCCAACCTACCGTGGTGATTTTCATGTGCAACCATTGCCCTTTTGTGATCCACATTATGGATGGTTGGGTTGCCTTGGTCAAGGAATACCAATCTCGAGGAGTCCAGATCGTAGCCATATCAAGCAACGACGTGACTTCGCATCCTCAAGATGGACCTGAACATATGAAAGTACTGGCCACCGAACGTGGATTCACTTTTCCTTACTTATATGATGAGACGCAAGAAGTAGCTCGGGCATACGACGCCGCCTGCACACCCGACTTCAGCGTATTCGACAACCATCGCAAATGCGTTTACCGCGGTCAATTTGATGCCTCGCGACCTGGCAATGGTGTTCCGGTTTCGGGATCTGACTTACGTCATGTCCTGGATGCGTTACTCGCAGGAGAAGATGTGCCGGAGGAAGGGCAAATCCCTTCGATTGGGTGCAACATCAAGTGGAAGGCCTAATCAAGCAGATTACTGCAAAACAACATGCCTTTGAAGGCTCGCAGCCCCATCGCGTTCCAAAATCAACACGTAAGCGCCCCGAGGCCAATCTGATACATCGATGGCTGTTGACGGGTTATTCACCCTGAAGGATTCGATCAGACAGCCTTGCAGATTGAAAAATTTTCCGCTAGTTACATCCATGAGCCCGCTGATGTGAAGCACATCTCGAACAGGATTGGGATAAACTCCGAGCTCCGTTCCCAAAATCTCTAGCGTTTGAACCGATGATTCAGAAGATGCGCCATTCAAAGCATGGTTATCGACATAAATGACTGGATCGCCATCATCATCGGGGTCATCGGGGTCATCACCCCCTTCCCAATCGATTGAACAAACACCATAATTGTCCTTCCAATTGATCATGGCTTCCCGGTTTCCAGAGTCCATAAAGAAGGATGTCAACCAATCTCCACGGTGTTCTACGACCCCATTGCAATTGATCCCGAGCAAACCAAAGGGACGAGCAAAGAACTGGTTGTAGACCGCATTGTTCGGGTTGTCCGCATACATAGTGAATGGGAAATCATGATCAGAGGAAGCCAGCCAGGTTTGCACGGCCCAACGACGGTACCCATAATCGAGTGCTTGCGTCACCGTGGTGTCCGTTGATGTGGTCGTAGGGCAATTGCTTGGGCAATTGCCATCGGTAGGATGCGCTTCAATGCCATAGATAAATATCCAATTGAACTCGTCTGAATAATCCTGAAAAAAAGTGATCGCACCCGTGTATTCTTGACCAACTTCATTCAAGCCAAACGTATTGCGAAAACGGTGGCACGAAACAGATCCGTTGACCAAGACAACGGGCTTCTCTCCTTGCAGTTCCTCATATAACTCCACCGATTCCCCGTTGAAATTGTACACCGTAAAATTAAAAACCGTGTCACCAACGGCATAGCCACCTGAGAAATCCAGGAGTTCCCCATAATCTATGAGTCCATCTACAGATGTTGAATCTTCCGGCTGTTCAGCGACTCCAAAGTCACCATATTGAGCACTAGACACTAGGCATGACAGCCAAAAGGCCGCCATTGTGAGAATACATTTCATTCCAATTTCTTGCAGGTCAAATATCCAACATTCACCTCCGTCATTTGTTCATTTATAGCAATTTGTCATTTCACCCCAACGGATGATGCTCGCGAGCTAACCTACCGTTATGAACACCTGTTAAAAACTCTGGTGAATTGACTGTTCATTTCGAATCTTTTGGAAAGTTGCAATGATCGAAATATTCCTGTTGATTAGCCAAAGCAATGCACGAGGATAGATAAGCACGGAGGTTCTGCCAACGTACGAGTCGCCTGAAAAGATCGCAAGGCAAATGAAGCACCGAAAGGGGCAACAAGAGCCAAGTGAAACTCGAGTAACATGGATGGAAAGGCCCGAACAAGTGCAAGCTTGGAAAGCGCTTCTAACCAGGGGAGTTTCGGTTAAAGAAACTCTTGCGTGTTGATCTGCAAAGGTGGATCAGCAGATTAACTTGGAAACCCTGAGGCCTGAAAATGGTCGCATCTCGCAAGGGATGTCAGGAGAATGAAAATTCAAATGGTAGGGCTGAAGAGCTAACAGACGAAGATGCAACACGGTGTTTCGGCGCAGGTTGCAAAACACTTTCCTTCGGGAGAGTGAAATCTCAACAAGTCAGGCTGGTTGAGAGGCCTCTAGGTTCGCCTGAGGCGTGGTCAAGCCCATCACTTCGGTGATGAAAACCCGTTCGTTAGGTGGCATTAACACACATCCGAGCAGCAATGTTCAATGGATGAGTGGTCATTTGATCAGTTCAACAGATGGCAACATCTCGAGAACAACATCGCTGAATCCGCAAGGAGGACGTGATGAACCAAAGGCACGAGCCTTGGATGGAGCCGAAAGGCAGCCTCTGAAAGGAGGCCGTTGCAAAACGAAATCCATGTCTCCTTCCGGAGGTCCTGAAGCCCAACCGCAAGGAAGGGAACGTCGCGAGCTTGCTCGAGGCGAGACGCCAATCAACACCATGAATGGAGTCCAGGGAGAGTCCGCATCAGTTAGCAAACGGCACGACGCAAGTCGAATCGGGAGCGAATCAGATGCGGATTTCTTATTTCACACTGGTTTCAATTTGGCGCAACCCTCAATTAAGCGAATCAAGACGAAGCGATCTCCACACCATTTCATAAAGCTCCGTGTGCTTGCAGACCATGAAGCTTTGAACTAAGTTCGCTCCATTAACTATTTTCTTATGACGCACCCCCTTCAACACGCTACCCTTATTTGTGGCCTTAGCCTGTCCCTTTTCGTTGTTTCCTGCCAATCTCCTTCGGCTGATGTAAACGCCGTATTTGATACAAACGCGGTAACCATTGCAGAAATCTTTGCTGATTTTTCAGCAGAAGACGACAACATGTACCGTCATTATGACGAGAATGCTATCTGGCGCGGAACGGGAATCGCCAGCCCTGACACCATTACTTTGGCACAAGCCAAAGCCTATTACAGCGACCTTTGGTCCAAGTACGACTTCGAACTCGTTTCAGAAGCGAATTTCTTGCCCGGTGTCGATGCAGAAACCAA
>JAPKCA010000164.1 GCA_028823145.1 Flavobacteriales bacterium | reverse complement strand
GCCTGCCGCTAGCGTTCATCCTGAGCCAGGATCAAACTCTCCATTGTAAAAAGTTTAATCTGTTGAGATCTCAGGGAATCTAACATCCTCTCCATTGCTGGATTGGATACCACTTTCCGGGGGGAAAGTGGATTTTTAAATGGAATCCTTCCGAAGAAGAATTCCGGGCTGCTGCATCAAGTCAAAGAACGTATTTAGAGTCAGCCCGAGGGCGTCTTCAAAAGCTTCATTTTTCAAAGCGGACGACAAATGTAAGAGCTTTTAAACTCTTACCAAGGTTTTCAGATTTAAATCTTCCAACACTATTCTGCCACACTTTTCAAAGAATGTTTCCCTCGTAAGGGGCGGCAAAGGTATGTTGTAAAAATTAACTACCAACCTAAAAACTAATTTTTTTCTCGACTCTTGCTTCCTTCTCTTTTTCAGAGAGTCAAAGCATTTCGTTGATCCATCCATCAGTCTTGTCATCAGCTTTTCAACGAACAAACTTTCCTTCGAAAGCGGGCGCAAATGTAGTGCTAACTAAATGGAACAACATCACTCTATTCTGCTTTTTTTTCACTCTTATTTTGGAGCAACCACTGTGCATCTTCAATCAACTGATTTACAGACTCTGAATCCGTTCCATCATAGAATCCACGAAGCCTTCCCAACTGATCAATGAGCACCACATTCTCGGTATGGATGAAATCTTGCCATCCACCATCGCCCCCATTGGCCTCGTCATAACACGCAAAATAGCTGGTTCGTGCCAACCTGTAAATTTCTTTTTTAGATCCCGTTAGGAACCACCAACGATTCGAATCGGCATGATAGCGTTCGGCATAAGCCTTCAAAACCGAAACACTGTCAGCCTCTGGGGTCACACTGTGGCTCATTAAAAGCCATCCTTCATTTCCTTGCAATGCTTCTTGCACCTCCGCCATGTGGCTTGTCATGATGGGACAGATGGTCGCACAGCGCGTGAAAAAGAAATCTACAACACGCACTTTCCCATCCACATCTGCCTCCGACACCGAATCACCCACGTGATTGATTAGCGAAAATGGCAACGTGCGATGCTGGGATTGATGCCATTGATTCGGATCAACCAATGCGGGATTCAAGTCCGATGGCTGAATGACTGGTAGCATTTTCTCAGGAATGGAAATGAAATACCCCACTCCAACTGCTATCATGAAAATTACCCCAAGGGCATGCCATCCTGACCACCTCATCCTTTTCACTGTTCCCGAGATTTTAAATACACCCATTCGCCAGCAATGCAGGTCCCTTTGATTTTGGTTTCAAGCACATCCTCTATATCCACTTTCAACCAATTGCGATCCATCCAAGTCATATCTGCCCATTTCCCCACTTCAAGGGTCCCTAGCTCAGCCTCTTGAAATTGCGCGAGGGCTCCCCATTGGGTCATCCCTTTCAATGCTGCTTCTTTCGATATGGCATTCTCAGGCTGATAGCCATCCTTTGGAAACCCACTGGCATCCTTTCGTGCAACAGCAGCGTAAAACGTTTTACGCGGATCGATATCCTCAACTGGAAAATCTGTTCCCAAAGCCATCATACCTAATTGTTCTAGCAGCTCCTTATATGCATAAGCGCGACGAACCCTATTCCTCCCTAGTCGTTCTCCTGCCCAATACATGTCACTTGTCGCATGCGTGGGTTGAACGGATGGAATAATTGTGTACTCACGAAATAGTGGGAAATCTTCCTTTGCAACCACCTGCGCGTGTTCAATGCGCCATCGGGAATCATTCGTCCCCCCCAGGACTTCACCGTAACATTTTAAGACTGTTCGCACGGCTGAGTCACCGATGCAATGCGTGGCAGCCTGAAAGCCTTTCGATTCCAATGCAGCTAAGGCGCCTTTAAACCAATTCAAATCTTGGATTTTGAAGCCATGCCATTCAGGACGATCCGAATATGGGTCGAGCAATACCGCACCGCGTGACCCTAACGAGCCATCCATATAAAACTTCATGGACCGAACATTCAATCGCTCCTTCTTTATAGGACCGTGATCGAGCAACCATTGCAAATTTGAATCGGTGGCACTGACCATTGCTGAAATACGCAACTTGAGCAAACCCGAATCTTGCAACATCTCTAGACGTCGAATCTCGGGTGGATTCAACCCTGCATCTCCGACAGAGGTGATTCCCCTCTCGAACAAATTTCGTTGGGCTTCGAGTATAGCATCTACCCGCATCTGATCGTCGTGAATGGGAATCGCCGCAAACATGGCTTCCGAGGCAACGTCAATTAAGACACCTGTTGGTTCCCCGTATGAATCGCATACCACCTCTCCCCCTTCAAATTGAGATTCTCCTGTAATTCCTGCAATCTCCAAAGCTTGTCTGTTGGCAATGACAGCATGACCATCGATGCGCTGCAACACCACAGGTTGATTTGGAAAAAGCGAATCGAGCTGTTGGCGTGTAGGGAATTCGGTCAATTCCCAATCGTTCTGGTCCCACCCCCTGCCAATGATCCACTCCGAAGGACGTTGTTGTACATGTAAAATCAATTGGTCCAGCACTTCGTCCCAAGAATCGGTTCCGACCAAATCAGCCTCCAACAAACCGTCTGCATACCCCACAAAGTGCGCATGACAATCCATCAAACCCGGAACCAACACCCCACCCATCGCGTCTACTCGCTGCGGAGATGCGTACTTATTTAGAATTTGACGATCCGCTCCTACTTCGACAATTTTACCATCCTTCACTGCCA
>JAPKCA010000163.1 GCA_028823145.1 Flavobacteriales bacterium | reverse complement strand
CCTCTTCAGCAGCCGGAGCCTCTTCAGCAGCCGGAGCCTCTTCAGCGGCCGGAGCTTCAGCGGCAGCAACTGCAGCAGCTTCAGCGGCAGCGGCTGTATTTGCTGCTTCCTTCAGATCTGCTTCACGCTTCGCGTTGATTTCACGTTCAGCCTTCAAGCCAGCTTGTTTTTCCTTATTGCTTTCTCCAGTAAGGTGATCAACCTTCTCTTGAATCTTGTTGTTCTTATCCGCCATCCAATCCTCAAACTTCTTTTGTGCTTGTTCTTCCGTCATGGCTCCCTTACGCACACCATTCAAAAGGTGGTTGTGGTAAACAACTCCTTTGTACTTCATAAGGGCGCGAGTAGTGTCGGACATTTCCGCTCCCACTTGCAACCAATGCAAAGCGCGATCATGAATGACCTCAATGGTTGCAGGATTGGTGTTGGGGTTGTAGGTGCCTATTTTTTCGATGAATTTACCGTCGCGTGGAGCGCGGGCATCGGCAGCTACAATGTGGTAAAATGGTTTTCCTTTTTTACCGTGGCGTTGAAGGCGGAGGCGTGTTGCCATGAG
Source organism: Flavobacteriales bacterium (assembly GCA_028823145.1). Lineage (GTDB taxonomy): Bacteria > Bacteroidota > Bacteroidia > Flavobacteriales_D > Sanyastnellaceae > UA16. The sequence continues at coordinate 2,180 of JAPKCA010000163.1, read as the reverse complement.
AGAAACTTTTTAAAAGGGTCCTAAACCCCGTTGTTAATGTCAAATATGTCTTTCCCCAAAGGGAGCGCAAAAGTAAGTGAAGCTTACCAAAGTTCCAATGCTTTTTATCAAAAGGTTGAGCGGTCCAGCATCAACAGCACGGAATGGCAAAAAGGGACAAGAAAAGCAGGATATCCGCGATGTCCACGACACCATTTTCATTGATGTCAGAAGTGCATCCCGCAGCGCATCCCCATTCTGAAAGCATAAACAACAAATCAATTGCCGTGCGATTGCAGTCTTGATCAAAGTCACCCATGCAAGTGATGCATACGTCTTCATTGAATTGTACTGTGGCCCACGCAATATCAGTCCCCCAAGTTGGATCTTCAATGACCGTGCTCCAATAGCCCTCATCAAGAATTTCCAATCCATTCCAATTGAGGGGTTGAGAAGGACAAAGTTGGAGCACCTCGGGATCGAGCTCCAGAACAAACAGACCGCTCTGGACGTCTGAGATCAAAATCAATCCAGATGGAAGTGCTGCATGAACTCCCCAAGCGCCAGCAAAGCCACTGTGCGAATCGGGAGCGTACGTGTCGTAATAGGCGACAAGTTGCGGCTCATCGGGATGACTGATGTCAAACACTTGCAGCCCGTCGTGATAATAGGAGACGAAGACCAATTGATCTCGAATCATCAAGTTGTGGGGAATGGCATCGGGCGCCGTCCCTGAACTTAGCAAACTCAACACTTGAAGATCATCCATGTCGGATGTGTCAACGACTTTCAGCGGAGCGCCGTGTGTCTCATCAGCAAAGACATAGACGTCATCTTCAGAAACCCACCAGCCGCTGTGGTTGCCTCCTTGAAATGGGTATTCGTCAAGCAACCCAATCAAGGATGGTTCGGCTCCAATTTGAATGACCGATACTGCGCCACCGCCGTTGACCCAAGCTGTGTCATTTTCAACGTAGATGTCATGACATCCGGAGACCAGTGGAGCAAGGTTTCCTATTTCAATCGGATCCGAAGGGTCGGAAACATCCAAAATGAGCACCGGCGAGCTGAAACCTGTTCGGGACATGCTGCATGCATAGAGCCGGTCGGTCGAGTTGTCGACAAAGACGTTGTGTGCTGTGCGTACCAATTCATCGCTATCGTATAGTGTGATGACGGTGTCAGGCAAAGCGCTCAAGTCAAAACATTGGAGGGTGCTTGAGCCCTGATCACATACAGCGTAAAGGATGTTTCCATCGATGTGATAATCCCGGTGAGTCACGGATCCACTATAAGCTCCTGCCAGGAATTTCACTTCGTCGGGAGTTCCAGGTGCGCTGACATCCAAGATGTGCGTGCCCAAGGTCGAACCTAGAATGGCATATTCTCTTCCATTGACCTTCAAGCCTTCGACGTCACTGAATCGTCCATTGAGTCCGTTGACCGGTAAGCTTTCATCGGTCCAATGCCCAAACAAGGAGACATTGTCCGCCTGGCGAATGCACGATCCGTCGTCTTCGTTGGCAGACGGGTTGTAATTCCAAGCAGAAGGAAATGCACAACCCCAAACGGGACAGTCCGGGTCCAATGGAACGGGCAACATGTTGTCATAAGCGTTTGGAGGAACGGTCCCGGATGCAATGGTCGTCATCCCACTGTCGGTTGGAATCGAGAGTGAAATTTCACCTCCTTGCCATCCGTCCCCATAACTATCCATCAAGGCAATGGAGTAGCATCCCTCGGAAATGCAGGCCCAACTTTCGTATGCGGTGAAATCCGCCCATGGGTCAGACCCCCAGAGATCACTTCCTTCGAGCACGACGTTGTTCACCGTGTCCATGAGCACCCAACTCAACTCTGAAGCCCAAAGACCCGTGACCATAGAAATGAAAACAGGTTGTTCTTCGCACACATAACACGTTCCGTTATTGGCGGTTGCAACCGGGTCATAGTTCACCGCATTTTCATCGGTGCATCCGCAAACCGAACCGATTGAGATCGGCGTATAGGACTCGAATTGCGCTCCTTCCATTTGAATGTTCCACGTTTCCTCTCCAACGACCGAGAGGCTGAGGAGAGCGCCTTGCCAACCATCACCATAAGAATCCATTGCGTGTGCTAAATAGCAGCCAGGTTCAAGGCACAATGTCCACGTGTAAATCGATCCAGCTTGGAAGTTTGAAAACGGGCCTGCGACCACG
>JAPKCA010000055.1 GCA_028823145.1 Flavobacteriales bacterium | reverse complement strand
GACCGTCGAAACGACCGCCGAAAGGACCGCTATCAAAGCGAGCCCGAAGAGCATGGATTCAACTTTGATGGCATCATCACAGCTGAAGGTGTCCTAGAAGTTCAAACAGAAGGCTTCGGCTTTTTGCGCTCCGCTGACTACAACTACTTGAATTCGCCGGATGACGTGTACATCACTTCGAGGCAGATTAAACAGTTCTCTCTGCAAACAGGAGATACAGTGGTCGCTACCGTTCGTCCCCCGCGAACTGGCGAGAAATTTTACCCACTCATTGATGTCAACAGTATCAACGGTCGTTCACCTGAATGGGTTCGAGATCGGATACCATTCAAGTTTTTGACCCCACTTTTCCCACAAGAACGATTCAATTTGAGCACACGTGGCGGAAGCATTTCCACCCGACTCATGGATTTATTTGCCCCTATTGGCAAAGGACAACGTGGCATGCTCGTTTCTCAACCAAAAACTGGAAAAACAACCCTTTTGAAGGATGTGGCTAACGCCATTGCTTTGAATCATCCAGAGGTGTATTTGCTTATCCTGTTGATTGATGAGCGTCCTGAGGAAGTCACAGACATGAAGCGGAGTGTCAATGCAGAAGTCATTGCATCAACTTTCGACGAACCCGCCGATCGCCATGTGCGGATCGCTGACCTGGTACTCGAAAAAGCAAAACGCATGGTGGAATGTGGGCACGACGTGTGCATTCTATTGGATTCGATCACCCGACTCGCAAGAGCTTACAACACAGTTTCTCCTAGTTCAGGCAAGATTTTGAGTGGTGGTGTCGAGGCCAATGCACTGCAAAAACCAAAACGCTTTTTCGGTGCTGCACGAAACATTGAAAACGGGGGGTCTCTTTCGATTATATCAACGGCTTTGACCGATACCGGATCGAAAATGGACGAAGTCATCTTCGAGGAATTCAAAGGAACAGGCAACATGGAACTGCAATTGGATCGTCGAATTGCCAATCGACGCATATACCCTGCCATTGACATCCTCGCCTCTGGCACCCGCCGAGAAGACCTACTGTTAGATAAGGAGACACTCCAGCGCATTTGGATTTTGCGCAAACATTTGGCTGACATGAACAGCATCGAAGCGATGGAATTCATGAAGGATAGAATGGAGAAAACCCGTAGCAATGAAGAATTTCTCTCTTCAATGAATGGGTAGAATTCGCCTCATTTCCTTTTTTGGTTTAATCGGCTGGTTCGCGATTAAATTCATGGTTTTGGGCATTTGGTCCTGGGAGACTTCCACCAGCGCTGGGTTTTTTTGGCACTTGTTGGTTGTGACCGTTTTAGCGGCATTCTCAGCCCAAATAAACACACAATCCATGCTCATGGGGTTCTTTGATCGCTGGAAAGCAGCAGCCCGCGCAACCGTTGGTTATGCCATTTTGGCGACTGCCGCTATGGGAGCTTGGTATTTTGTCATTGCCAATGGAGGATTGGAAGCTCGAAAACAAGAACAAATAGATAACGTCTATGCGGCTTTGGGAACGAACGAGGCCTTCCAAAACCTGGTTGCTACTCAGCCTGAATTGGAAGGACTAAGCCGCGAGTCCATTCTCGAAACCCAACTCAACAACTTAGACGTGTTCTATTCTCCACTGTTGTACTTGGGGCTCGCCATGCTTGCTTGGATGTGCATTTCCATGCTACTTTCCGCAGTGGTTGATGTGCTTTGGCAAGCCATTTGGAGAACGGACCAATCGGCGTTGGATATCGGGGAAATCAATCGAACACAATGAACCTCATGCGCAACATGCTGTCCCGTACTTCGTTTGTAGCTTTAGGCGTAAATCGTGAACGTATTCCCATGAAATTTTCGTTCCTCCATTGCAAGGCACCAAGAACTATAAGAACCGGCTTGCTTTTGGTCGGTCTATTTTCTTTTCTGTTTTCGCCAATCTTCGCACAAGGTGGGAGAAAGAATCTCGCTTCTTTTGACACCAAGTCCTATCATTTTGGCTTCGCGATCTCCGGTAATAGGTCCGACTTCCGGGTGCAGATGGCTTCTGATTTTACATTTTCAGATAGCCTGATGAGCATCGCCAATTCCCCGCAATCCGGGTTCAATTTGGCCCTTATTGCCTCGTGGAATATGACTCCCAATGTGCATCTTCGTTTTTTACCTGGTTTATCGTTCCAGGACCGAGCACTCGAGTACCGGTTTATCGAACAAGGTGAAACGGAGTTGACCACGCGAAGAACAGAATCGGTTTTCCTCGATTTCCCTCTTCTTCTCAAGCTGAGAACGGACAGGGTTGGAAACTTTGCCGCATTCGGGCTGATCGGTGGCAAGATTAGCAAGGATATGCAATCACAAGAAGCGGTCAATCAACAACTTCAGAGTGATTTTATCCTACGTCTAGAATCCGCCAATGCCTCAATCGATATCGGGGCCGGAATGGATTTCTTTCTCCCCTTTTTTAAATTTAGCATCGAGGGCAAATTTGAAATAGGCACAAGAGATGTGTTGATTCAAGATGACAGTCAATTTTCATCGCCTTTGAAAGGATTGAAAACCCGTTCATTCATCCTTTCACTTTGTTTCGAAGGGTGAGAATTTTACCAACCCTTCGCTCCCTTTTACCCGCCAGGCACGCTCCTCGATGGATTATTACGGGCATTGATTGTTGTGTTGCCATATTGGCCCTGTATGGGGCAGCGTTGCTTCGGTTTGAATTTTTCATTCCGCTGAACGAATGGGAAATTTGGCTCTCCTTTCTGCCCATTTTCTTATTGGTGAGATTTATCACCTTCATTCTATTTCAGACTTCAGCGGGCATTATCCGACACACTGGAATTGCAGATGCAAGACGGATCGTCCTTGCCAACAGTGCTGCTACGCTCATTTTCGTTGGGGCAAATTTTGTTTCATCATGGCAGAATGCGAATGGTTTATACATCATTCCGTTTTCTATTTTGGGAATTGAGTGGTTATTGACCAATGGTGCCATGGTTGTCAGCAGACTGGTTGTCAAATGGTTGTACCTGCAAAACCGCAAACTTCCCGGGTTGCAATCTTATGTTGCCATTTTTGGTGCTGGAGAGGCTGGAATTATAGCCAAACAAGCGATTGATCGGGAGTTGGGGGAAGGTAGCATGCGCGTGACGGCGTTTATAGATGACGACCCAACCAAGGTTGGAAAGAAGATTGAGGGCATTGACATATTAAGTGCCGGCGAAGCCGCTAGGCTCTTTGCAGAAGGACAAACTGACCGAGTGATTCTATCCATCCAATCACTCACCAGCGAAAGACGTCAAGAAATGGTCGACTTGGCCCTCCGCCATGGGGTCAGACCCCTGGATGTCCCTCCTGTGGACCGGTGGATCAATGGCGAATTATCCGTTCGCCAAATTCGGGAATTACGCATTGAAGATCTATTGGGTAGAGACCCCATCCAATTGACGCAAGACGCGGCCTTTGCTTCAATTCAAGGAAAACGAATTGTGGTCACGGGAGCTGCAGGATCCATTGGTTCTGAGCTTGTCCGTCAAATCTTAGTCCATCAACCTCAAGCTGTTTTGGCCATCGACCAAGCTGAAACACCGATGCACGATCTCCACTTGGAGCTTGCGAGAATTGGTGTTTTGGACAAGGTTTCTCTGCAAATCGGGGATATTCGTGATCAGCCCCAGGTAGTGCAAACCTTCGTGGATTTTCGACCCCAAGTCGTATTTCACGCAGCAGCTTACAAACATGTGCCATTGATGGAAAACCAGCCCTGGCAAGCCTTTGAGACCAATGTTATGGGCACACGCAATGTTCTTACAGCAGCTCAAGCTACCGGATGCGAGCGCTTTGTCTTTATTTCAACTGACAAGGCGGTCAATCCAACAAGTGTCATGGGGGCAACCAAACGACTCGCTGAGCAAGTGGTGCGTTTTGAAGGAAACAATGGAACTACGCGATGCATCATCACTCGCTTTGGAAACGTGCTAGGAAGCAATGGCTCGGTCATTCCATTGTTTCGTCAACAAATTGAATCTGGTGGGCCAGTCACGGTGACGGATACAGGTGTTACCCGTTTCTTTATGACCATTCCTGAAGCAGTGTCTCTTGTCCTCGAAGCGGGTGCAATAGGCGAAGGAGATGATTTATTCGTATTCGACATGGGCCAATCGGTTCGCATTTTGGATTTAGCGAAGAAAATGATTGCCTTGGCAGGCCTTGAAGAAGGAAGAGATATCGAAGTCCAGATTACAGGGTTAAGGCCGGGTGAAAAAATGCACGAAGAACTGCTTAGCGCAAAAGAGTCCTTGCTAGCCACGCATCATCCCAAAATTATGCGGGCAAAGACCTCATCGCCTTTAGAATCTTCTGAAATGGAACGCATCATAGCACTTTCAGAAATGCGCGGTGAACACGAAGCAACTTTGGAATGTCTGCACGATATCATTCCGGAATATGGAACCCCACCAACCGTTACCCGCGATTGAATCCAAGCCCCATGCGGTATGAGTGAACAAAATTCAGCTCCCGAAGATGGATACCGCACCATCAAGGCTCCTTGCGAAGGCTTGTTCAAAGCCAAGGGGTCCAAACATTTTGGATATGTTTTCCCCTTAAGTAACGAGAGTGAAGTCCAGCTCCATCTTGCATTTCTTCGAAAGGAACATCATGCAGCGAGGCACCATGCCTTTGCCTACCGATTGGGCTTGAACGGAGAGATTTGGCGAACCCAAGACGATGGCGAACCCAACAACAGTGCTGGCCCCCCAATCCTCGGAGCCTTAAGAAGCCAGGAGTTGACGAATTGCCTGGGTGTGGTGGTTCGATATTTTGGAGGAACCAAGCTTGGGGTCGGCGGATTGATCGAAGCCTACCGTGAAGCCATCTTAGCGGCAATTCAGACAGGGACAATCATTGAGAAATTCGTCACCCATTCCATCAAAGTCGAATTCCCTTACGCACAAATGGGAGCCGTCATGTCCATCGTCAAACAATTCCATTTGCAACCCCTCGACACGGATTTTCAACTCACGTGCCACATGCGGTTAGAAATCCGGGCTTCGTTGATGGCGACAACCATCCAAATCTTCTCCGAACTTATCGATGTTGAAGCAACTGTGGAATCACCCACGTGATTTAGCGCTTATGCGCCACATGAATGAGTCGCTCGCTACCGAGTGAATACCTGGCTACGAGTTCTTCACCCAATTCGTCCGCCAAATGGACCGTTTCAACTTCGAAACCAGCCTCCTTTAATCGCTCAACATACGCTCTGTAACCATACAACCGGAGGTGATCATCTTGCCAATACAACCGTTCTCGTTCACGCGGATCCGTGACAAGAGGATCTTCCTCTGTATGTGGATTTCCAAAATCGATGGGAACCTGGAATATGCCCCAACCTCCCGGTTTCATCACGCGATAAAATTCCTTCATGACTTGAAGGTCGTCCTTGACATGTTCCAACAAATGATTGCCCATGACGACATCAAACGAATCGTCTTCAAAGGGAATAGAATGAACATCAAAATGATGATCCGCCCAAGGAGAATTCAAGTCGGCCGTTACATAGTCCAGTTGCTCCATTTGTTTAAACAACCCCAAAAAACAATATTCAGGAGCCAAGTGCAAAAACCTCATAGGACGTTCAAAGAAATCCGTGTTTTGCTTTAAGTGAATCCACAACGTGCGATGACGTTCCAAGGACAAACTGTGTGGAGCCAAGGCATTGGGGCGAGGATTCATTCGCCCATAGGGCAACATCTTCCGGTAGGTTTTACCCGAAATTGGATCTTCAAAAATATTTCCATTCCACACAAAAGCAATCCGCAAAATCGTCCAATGAGACAATGAATGCATTATGTGCCGAGGAATAAACCGCGTTAGAAATGAAATGAGAGCTTGCATGTAGCGCAAAGAAAAGAAAACGGCAGCATCCCGAGAGATACTGCCGCTTTATAAACCAAAATTATAGTTACTGAATAATCAGTTGAAGGGTTCCAAATGCACCTTCGTTCCCAGCACGCAATGTGTACAATCCAGCAGGCAATCCCGTCCAGTCCATAACTCCTTGACCGAGAGCCACACCATTCGCCACCTCACGACCCAAACCGTCCACCAAGGCCCATACCATGTCAACGGTCAATGCGTTGTCCCATGTGAACCGGACCAAACCATTCGTAGGATTTGGATACAACATCAAAGAAGCCGCATTCATGTCTTCCACACCAACAACCGTAACCGTAACGGTCACAGGCACACGTTCTGAGGCACAAACCACAGATGGCGTTTGTACAACCCAATTGTAGAAGAAGTAATAGTAGTTGTATGCATTGTTTCCTCCAGCAGTGCTTTGCTGAATGGTTGCCAAATCACCGATAGCATAGGGGTATTCGATTCCTGATCCAGGACCGTCACGCCACAACTGCGGATCATCATCAAATGAACGCAAACCATAACCTGTTCCCGCAGGAACTTCCAGATCAATCACCACCGTGTTCTGGCCATCGGCCACATCAACTACAGCAGCAGAGATGACAGCTCCATCCGAATCAATAACGACGATTTCACGAGGACCTGCACCATTGGCAAATACATCCACGCTGTGAATTACGATGTCTTCATTGGCATCAAAAATCAACCAACGTATGCTGTTGTCATGGTATTGACCTTCTCCTTGTTCAGAACGTCCTCCCGCGGCTTCAACCAAGTCCGATGAATCCACATCCTCTACCCAATACGTTGTTGTTTCGGTCAAAACAGGAGTTTCGAATGAAGCGCCAACAAACAACGTTTCAGTCGCATCCTCCGTGGCGTACCAATGCAAGTTTTCAGAGGCACCGGTTAAAATCACCGATCCTGTTCCCGCCACTTCCTCATCAGCAATCACTGGAGCATCCGGAGCCACCAATACCTCAACGATAAATTCTTCCGATGTATTGCCATTGCCGCACTCATCCGTTAACGTCAACGAGTACGTTCCTGCTTCGGTCACCACGATGCTCTGCGTCGTTTCGTTGTTGGACCACATCCACTCGCTTCCGTTTGGACCGAGTAATTCTACGCTTAAACCGTCGCAGAAAATCAATTCACCCAACACCGACACTTCCGGAGGACTTGGGTTGATGACCGAAACACTGATTACTTGAGAGATGCCCGCACAACCATCGGCGTCAAAGACCGTCAAACTGTAGTTCCCCGGTTCTGAAACTTCAATGGAAGTGTCCGTACTACCATTTGACCATGCGTACGTTTCATACATCCCGTCCACCTCGATGATCACACTTTCTCCTGGGCAGAGCACTGTACTTCCAGCTGTTACTCCCACCGATATGGTGCAAGGTGCTTCCAATAGATTGTGGTACTGGTCGATGGCCGGATTGATTAACTCTGTCACTTCACCGCTAGGCCAGTGAATGGTCGCCGTTTCAACGGCAGTGCTTGCACCGATACCAAACATGCAAGCGAAGGTGTTGACGATTCCGTAGCTCTCTCCTGCTCTGACTTCGCGTATTTGCATCCCGAAATCACCGGTGATCACCACCGAGGTTCCGACAGCATCCTTATTGGAAACAATTCCCTCCAGATCAAAAGAAATCCAGTGGTTGTCGTTTCCTTGGTTCACCCAAAGGATATCATCATTGCCATTGTCTGGAGAGTTGTATCCGTTGCCATAGCTCGCGTACAAATCAGCAAAACCGTCCCGGTTCACATCACCCACGGCGAAACTGTGCATGGTGTCTCCTGCAGTAAAAACGCTTTGTTCAGTAAACGTACCATCGCCGTTGTTGTGGAAATAGCGGTGCAATCCGCCGGAAAGAATCACGTCTACAAATCCGTCGTTATCGAAATCTGTCAATTTCGCTTGCAAAACAAATCCACTGATATCCAATCCGCTTCCCGGCGTGATGTCTGTGAAATAGCCGTTCCCATCATTCTCCAAAAGAGTCATCGTGGTCGAGTGGTTCGTCAAGAAACAGTCGAAGTCTCCATCGTTGTCCACGTCGGCATAATCTACCGTCCAACTCTGCTCATTCAGCACCAAGCCACGTTCCTCAGCCACTTCGGTATAGTTGCCGCTGCCATCGTTTAACCATATTTGGTTGATCCGTCGCGGATCCATCGGATCGCTGACAAATTGGCGGCACTTGGCGATGGTCAAATCGATGTCTCCATCTTGGTCAAAATCACACCATACGGTGCCATAGTTTCCGCTGTGGTCGTTGGACGATGAGTAATCGGCTAACGCGTAATCGGTCAAGTCAAAAAACTCTTGGTTGTAATCCAAATCGGAACCGTTGCCCTTCCACATGCGAGACAAGGCATCATCATGGCAGCCGAATGCGTCCAATTGACCATCGTTGTCGATGTCTGCGAAGTTGCAAGCCTGCATGAACATCGACCCGTTGTCCAAATCCATATCATACGATGTGCCCACCGCATCGATGTGCTTGATGTGCACACCATCGTATGCACCACCCGAAAACACATCTTTGTGGCCGTCATTGTCGTAATCACCAATGGTCATCCCCCACTGGCTTGAATTGGAGACGTTTCCGTAATCCACTTCAGTAAATGCTCCGGCACCATCTTGGTACAACACCTTGACCGTTTTGGATTGATCCAACACGACAATGTCATCAAAGCCGTCGTTGTTCATGTCTGTAAAGCCCACGCAGTTGCCGCTATTGTATGAGTCGGGCAATGAGGAACTTTGATTCGCAAACGTTTGGCCTAGTGAGGCAGCGCTCACCAATAAAGCCGCGAAAAGCGGGAATAATTTATTCATCACAATTTGGTTTCATTTAAAGTACAGGTGCGCGCAAGATAGTCAAGAGAACCCTTGTTTGAAACATCCGGTTAGATTCAATAGCTCAACTTGACAAAGCGTTCTCATTTGCGGTATTCTCTATTTAACTTCGCACCATGACACCGGGAGGGACTGCGGCATTTCATACGTTGGGTTGCAAACTCAATTTTAGCGAATCCTCTACCATTGCTAAGCAATTGGTGGATGCTGGGTATGCGCGTGTATCCATCGATGATGCTCCGGATGTCGTCGTCATCAACACGTGCAGTGTAACAGAGCAGGCAGATGCAAAGTGCCGAAATGCTGTACGGCGGGCCATGGCGTCCAATCCTCAGGCATTCGTCGCTGTCATTGGATGTTACGCACAACTTAAGCCCAAGGACATCGCGGCCATCAAAGGGGTTGACCTGGTGCTCGGAGCAGAAGAAAAGTTCAACATCCTGGATCATTTGGACTCCTTGCAAAAGCGGGAGCATGGCATCATTGAAGTGGGTGAAATCAAAGAAGTGAAAGCCTTTGTACCGGGCTTTTCCAGCGGCGATCGGACCCGAACTTTTCTGAAAGTACAAGATGGATGCGATTACTTCTGTGCATTCTGCACGATTCCTTTGGCACGTGGAAGATCACGGAGCGCAACCATCAACGAAACGTTGATTCAAGCTCAAAAAGCCGCAACCAGCGGTGCAAAAGAGATCGTATTGACAGGCGTAAACATTGGCGATTTTGGCAAAGCTCACGGAGAGTCCTTTCTCGAATTGATCCAAGCATTGGATCGAGACATCGCCATTGATCGGTTTCGAATCAGCAGCATTGAGCCCAATTTACTTTCCAACGACATCATCGATTTCGTAGCCTCTAGCCAGCGGTTTCAGCCTCATTTCCACATCCCGCTGCAAAGCGGGTCGGATGCCATCCTGCAGGCCATGCGCCGCAGATATCGCACAGACCTCTACCGAGAACGCATCGAACACATCCGGAAACAGATCCCTACGGCATCCATAGGTGTCGATGTCATTACTGGATTTCCAGGAGAAACGGAGGAACGTTTTGAAGAGACTCGGGCATTTTTGCTGGATTTGCCCATCAGCTATTTGCATGTTTTTACGTATTCCGAACGGGCCAAAACCACGGCCTTGCGAATCGAAGATGTGGTTCCCATACCCGTCCGAAAGGAACGCACACGTTCATTAAGAGCGCTTTCATTAAAGAAACAGCGAGCGCATTTTGAGCAATTTGTTGGCACTGAACGGCCAGTATTATTCGAAGAGTCTATGGAAGAAGGCATTCGGTTTGGTTACACCCCAGAATATGTTCGTGTAGGCATTCCCGCAGAATGCGCAGAACCCAATTCGATTCAAACGACATCATTGCAACAAATACGAGCGGAGGGGTACATCCATGGCCTCCCCGTTCTTGCATTGGCATTATAACTCATGTATCCGACTATCTACCACGCATTTCTTGACCTGTTCGGCTGGGAAATCCCCGCTTTGAAAATGGTCAACAGTTTTGGCTTTTTCGTGGCGCTGGCCTTTGTCACGGCTGCAAGCCTATTGCGTCGTGAAATGGACCGAAAACAAGCCCAAGGAGTATTCCAATCCACCAAAACTGAAATAAAAATTGGCGGCCCTGTTTCATGGATGGATGTTGGTGGACAAGCGCTATTGGGGTTTTTATTTGGATGGAAGTTTATTTACCTGATTCTTCATGCGGATATTTTGTTTGCACGAGGACTTCCTCAACAGCATTTGTTTAGTCTCGAAGGCAGCATAGGTTGGGGGCTCACACTAGCCTGCCTGCTCGGTGGATGGAGGTGGTATTCAAGCAGCAAGACAAGCTCAACTAAAACTAGCACCAATGTAACACAAACACCTGCCAGTCAACATGTTGGAGGTATTGTTATGTCGGCTGCAATTGGAGGCATCGCAGGCGCAAAATTTTTTCACTTACTCGAGTACCCAGACGAATTCATTCGCTTCTTTACAGACCCTTCTCTCAGCAATTTTCTCGGAGGATTGACCATTTATGGAGGATTGTTGGTGGGAGGATTGGCTGTGTATTTGTACGGGAGAAAACACCAACTCCGTTTCTTGCCTCTTGCGGATGCCACCGCTCCTGGATTGATGTTGGGATATGGCGTTGGACGAATCGGTTGCCAAATCAGTGGCGATGGCGATTGGGGAATTCCCAACCCAAACCCTCAGCCGGAATGGCTCAGCTGGCTTCCCGATTGGACTTGGGCGTATGCCTACCCGAACAACGTGAATGGCATCTTCGGTCCTCGCGCTGCAGGCTACACAGGGAAATTGATTGAGGAGCCCAGTCCCTGGCCCATCTTTGAAGGGTACGGAACGTATCTTGATCCTGCCGTTTTCCCTACCGCATTTTACGAAACAGTGCTGGCCACACTCATCTTTGGCTTGCTATGGAGTTTGCGAAAAAGGATCAGCGTTCCCGGAAGGCTTTTTGCTCTGTATTTAATTTTCAACGGTTTGGAGCGTTTCTGGATTGAAAAGATTCGAGTCAATGCCGTAATTCAATGGATGGGATTGGAGTTTACCCAAGCTGAATTGATTGCAACTCTCACCTTTTTTGCAGGCGTCATTCTATGGTGGAAATTGCCGAGATGGACCAAACGATAATCCCTAACATCATGCAGCCTCTTCGTTATACAACACAGCCAATTATCCAATGGATCTTACTTTGGGGAGTATTGGCAGGGTTCTCCCCATCAGTTTCGAGTCAACAAACCGTCGGTACGATTCTCACAACGTCCGATTCCTGGTCTGGTTACACCTTGTTCAATCCCACCAATCAGGAAACCACTTATCTCATAAACGCCTGTGGCCAAGTCGTTCATTCTTGGGAATTGGACAGCAGACCTGGGTTGAGTCTCTATTTCATGGAAAATGGGGATTTATTGCGAACAGGTCGATTCGTCGACGAGCATTTCTCTGGAGGAGGAATTGGTGGGATAATTCAACGATTTAATTGGGACGGGAATCTGGTGTGGACTGACACCATCGCATCGAACACGTTGCATTTGCATCATGACATTGAACCGATGCCCAATGGCAATATCCTCGCCATTGCGTGGGAGGAGCACACAGCCGATGAAGCGGTGGAACTCGGACGTCTTCCAGAAAACACCGCAGACGAAGTTTGGGCGCCACGGATCCTCGAATTGCAACCAACAGGAAACAACGGAAGCATAGTGGTCTGGTCGTGGACAGCTTGGGACCATTTGGTTCAGAACACCGATTCACTCGCGCCTCATTTTGGTGACCCCGCAGACTTCCCTCGCCGCATGGACATCAACTTCCAAGCGAATCCGAATGGAGGCGGAGGCCCTGGAAATGGTCAATCTGCCTATGACTGGATGCATCTCAATGCTGTGGACTACCATTCAGACCGGGATGAAATCCTTATAAGCAGCCATCATTGGAGTGAAATCTGGATCATAGACCACAGCACCAGCACAGAAGAAGCCTCTGGAAGCATCGGGGGACAATCCGGGTATGGTGGTGACCTTTTGTGGCGTTGGGGAAATCCCGTAGCGTATGGTCGTGGAAATGAAAGCGACCAACAGTTATTCAAGCAACACGACGCCAAATGGATCAACAATGGATTCCCAGGGGAAGGGGACATTTCCGTATTCAATAACGGCAAGGATAGACCTGAAGGCCCGTATAGTACTGTTCATGAAATCCAACCAACCGTGGAAGCGGATGGAAATTATAGTATCCCATCTGTATTGGAGGCATTTGGACCTATCGCCCCTAGCTGGACCTATCCCGAAACACTGGATGGTTCCTTTTATTCACAAAACATATCAGGGTCTCAAAAATTGGAGAATGGGAACACCTTGATTTGCGAAGGACAGGACGGCCGGTTTTTGGAAATCGATGCTGCCGGAACACCCGTTTGGGAATACATCAATCCAACCTCCCCATGGGGACCTATCGAACAGGGAAACGATCCCATCAGCAATGCTGTTTTTCGAGTCGAAAGAATCCCTCTAGACCATCCAGGGCTGATTGGAAAAGACCTCACGCCAGGCGACCCCATCGAGTTGAATCCTGAAATTGCTGATTGCGTCGAATGGTTATCCAACTCAATTGAGGTGTCTTCCTCAGAATCGATGGAATTAGCCCTTTTTCCTAATCCAGCAACCGATGGAATCTGGGTATCAGCCAATCAAACGGTCCCCACTCAAGTCGACGTATACACCGCATTCGGAAGACGCTGGAGAAGTTTTACCTTCTCTAATCGAGTGTGGATACCCACATCCGATTGGCCTAGAGGAATGTACCTTTTCCGGACCGCTATAGAGCGAAATGATTCCGTTTTAACTACTCCAATAATCATCCAATGAATCGCACACTCACTTGCCTCATCTTGGCATGCTTGATCTCTCTTAGCTCATGGAGTCAAACCACCAACACAGTTGGTACCATTGCTTTTGATCCGGCTTTGGCTGCTCCAGGATACACCTTGATCTACCCACACAATCAGCCCAATGCCATGTTGCTCAACTTTTGCGGAGAGGTGGTCCATCAATGGACCAATGATGATGACCGAAGACCTGGGAACACGGCGTATCTGAGGCCAAACGGCAATTTGGTTTGGACACACCGCTCTAGCAATGTGACAACCGATGCCATTTGGTCCGGTGGCGGTGGATCAACCATTGAGGTCAAGTCGTGGGACAATGAGTCCATTTGGAGCTATACGTTAAACGATTCAACGGGGCGTTTCCACCATGATATCGCTCCACTCGGCAACGGACATATTTTGGCCATCGCATGGGAGAAAATCGAC
>JAPKCA010000162.1 GCA_028823145.1 Flavobacteriales bacterium | reverse complement strand
TGAGGGCTTCCCAGTTGGGTAACCCCGGGCAGCGTTCCTCCATGTAGGAGGGATACCACCACTCCTCAATGGCTTTCATTCCGGTTTCACCAAGATTTTCGACCTTGCCCGTGGCAGTGGCCGCATCCATCGCGTCCCGCCCTGTGGTTTCCCAAATTTCCATGGCGACGTGCAGGTCGCCCGACTGTAGACCGGCAAACTGGGCGATGTAGTCCGCCTGCACATATTCCACCGCGTGGCCCCCCTTTTTGAGCACTGCACCCATGATCTTGGTGGTGACGTACTGCCCCGTCCAGTCATGGAGTGTGATCTTGATGGCATCCTTGGAATCCGCCCAAACTGGAGAAGACAAACCTCCCATCAGCAGAGTGAACCCCAAAGACAGTGCGACAACGATTCCTTTCATGATAACCTCTAAACGATTTTTGAATCTAAAAATGGCGACTATGCAGCCGTATTATTACCTAGTCCAATCCTTGTCAGACTAGCAAAGTCTAACCATACACAAATTCACAAGGATTGACAATATCATTGACGTCCAGTTGGTGACCGAATCGCTGTAGTGCGCTTAAATCACATTGTTGAAGCGGAGACCCCCTGTTCGTAGACAGAGACTGTTGCTCGGTTCTGGAGATGCTAGAAAGCAGTTGCGGGAGTTGGGTTTTTCCCGTAGAATCAAAAGTCACCAAATAAACCCCAGTCTCAATGTCCGACTCTATTTCTCCATCGAATCCGATACCGCTGATTCAGGATGTGACTCGTCAGGAGTTGCGTGAGTGGATGGTTTCGCAAGACCTTCCAGCCTACCGGGCGGATCAGGTGTACACCTGGCTTTACCAGCGGCGGGTGGCTGGGTTCGGGGAGATGGCCAACCTTGGCAAACCTGCAAAATTCGCGCTGGGTGCGCATTTCCGGATTGGCCGCTTGGAGCCTGCCGAAGCTCTCCATTCCAAGGACGGTTCCATTAAGTACCGTTTTGTACTTGATGATGGGCGCAGCATCGAGTCAGTGCTGATGGAACACGCGGATCACCACACGGTGTGCGTCTCCTCGCAGGTGGGTTGTGCCATGGGCTGTGATTTTTGCCAGACCGCCAAGATGGGTTTGGTCCGCAACCTCACTCCGGGCGAGATTGTCATGCAGGTGCTGGCGGCAAGGTGCGACCTCCCGGACGGCGGCAACCTGCGCAACATCGTCTTCATGGGCATGGGCGAGCCGTTTCACAACTACGCCAACGTGATGCGGGCACTGGAGATTTTCACGGACGAATATGGCTTCAATTTCTCGCAGCGGCGTATCACCGTTTCCACCTCCGGACTGCTCCCGCAAATTCGTAAATTCGGGCAGGAGCGCGTCAAGGCCAACCTCGCGGTTTCGCTTAACGGTGTGACCGACGAGGTGCGCACCCAACTGATGCCGGTCAACCGCACCTACAACCTCCAGCGGCTTGTGGAGGCGTGCAAGGCATACCCCCTTGCATCGCATAGGCGCATCACCTTCGAGTACATCCTCATGAAGGGTGTGACCGATTCGGTTGACGACGCCAAGCGGCTTATCCGGTTGCTCCACGGCCTCAAGTTCAAGGTCAACCTCATCCCCTACAACGAAGCCCCCGGTAGCAAGTACCAGCGTCCGGACTGGGAGGACGTCCGTGCTTTTCAGCAACATCTGCTTGGCCGTGGGGTGGTTGCGACCCTGCGTATCTCGAAGGGGCAGGACGTGCAGGGCGCATGCGGCCAACTCATCGTCAGCAAATCAACGGCCCGTCCTGCTGAAGCACTGCCGGCGTGAACGCTGAGCTTTTGCAAGACCGCAGGATTGAGTTGAAATTTTCCGGGAATTTCGTAACCTGAATACTCCTTCCGGAAGCTCGCATAGCTCAGTTGGTAGAGCGACGCATTCGTAATGCGTAGGTCAGCGGTTCAACTCCGCTTGCGAGCTCCAAACTTCATTTATAAATTCAGTTATTTGGCGGTTTTTTGAAGGTTATGTCAAAATCATCCTTCAAAAATTCCAACCGTATTTCCAACCAAGCAGGTGGATTTCAGAGGGATTTTTTATTTGGAATTAATTCTGAGCCTCTTTCAACACCTCTGAGAACCGATTGGTAACGCTCCTATTAACACACCAAGATGTTTTTTGCGGATAATTTGATGTTGGAACTTTTTTGACTTAACAAAGGATCTATGGAAAATAAAAATGGTGGAGATATACGGGCTTTTCCCTTAAGTCCTAAAAGTTCTTTCAAGAAAGCAATTGATATTATTGAATGGAAAAAACTGAAGAATACTAATTCTCCATATAACGAAAATTACTCTTCAATACACCCTCTTAGAAGGGTAGTTGGTTTGATTATTTTAGACAGGAAGTTAGACTTAGGTTTCGATATACTTATGGATAATTGGTTAGAGTTTCCTGGAATGCAATATTTCACGGGAGAAACCGTTTTTAATGGGGAAAGACCTTTTTCAAAAGAAGAGTTTGAGGAAGTTTCTTCCAGAATTTCTAAGGAACTAGAAAACTTTATCAAAGATTCTTTGTCTGAAATTGAAGACATAGATTTCATTCACACAAAAAGTTCTTTTAGTCTCAACTCTATCTGATGTTCCAACAAGTCGATCGAGACTGACTTGGAAGGCACCACTCCTTCGTCGCTCTGCCCTCCAAGCAGCTCATCTTGGCGATAGGGCAGGGCTGAAACGGTTCAGTGTGGAGTGCTTTCGGAATCGTCCCTCAGCAATTCAGGAAGGAAGGCAGAGATAGA
>JAPKCA010000054.1 GCA_028823145.1 Flavobacteriales bacterium | reverse complement strand
GGTCTGTATAGAGGGACAGTAAAATCCATCCTGAATAGGCCACGATGTAATTAAAGGTCACTTGCCTTGCAAATGTTGTTTAAATGCACTTATTTTGAATCCGTCGCTGAGATATGACTATACGTCTATGAAGTTTGCATTAATTTCGATGAAGAAATTTTGGGAATTAAGAACGTTTTACATTATCTTAGCCTCAACAGACATCAAATCTTGACCAGAAACATCTAATAATTCATTCAAATGAAGAACCTTTTCACACTGGCTGCGGCCTCTTTCCTCGCTCTTGGCGCGAGTGCGAACAACGTTGAGTTGGTCGTCGAAGCTGTAGACAATGGCGGCCAGGTTGAAGGAAACACGTACCGCGTGTACGCTGTTATGCCCTCAGCCGAGCATTCTTTGCACGCTGTATTTGCTGACGGAGAACACGTATTAAACGTAGCCACGACCGGTGCTTTTTACCAGCACCAATATGGCAGTGCAACATCTATGGACATCAACGATCAAATCGTTGCTTTGGATGCTGGACTCGCTTATGATAGCTGGGTAACAATCGGAGCAACCAATAGCGACAACAACAATCTTTGGACAGTTGGTGTTGATTACAACAACTTCTTGAGTGGATCTGAGTTGACCATCACCGACGGTGCATGGTTTGTTGTACCAACAGACGTTCAGGCTGCTACTGAAGCTGGAAATCGTGTATTGCTCATGCAATTGACGACTGACGGAACAGCTACAGGCATTTTGAATCTTCAAGGTTGGGATGCTGAAGGAAATGCATGGCGCGCTCATGACTTGACTTTCTCATCTACGAATGCTCAAGTATTCGGTTGCACAGACATGGATGCTGCAAACTTCAATGCTGAAGCGAGCTACAACGACGGTTCTTGCTTCGGTCAGAACAGCGGTCCTTCTGTTGGACTGTCTAACATTGATGGAACGACTGAGTGGAACATCTTCCCTAACCCTGTTTTCGAAAGCACGTTTAGTGTGAAGTTCGACCGTGAATTGAACCTCGGTGGAGAGAATATCATCTTGGAAGTAACTGACATGGCTGGTAAGTCTGTTATCTCTCAGGAGATTGCTCAAGAGAACATCATCGGTGGAAACCGGATTGTAGTGAAGCATGACTTGGCTGCCGGTAACTATACTGTAGCAGTGAAGCACACCAACTTCAGCGATGCACAAAACATTGTAGTGTCTAAGTAATTAGATTCTTACAACGAATTTTAAAAAGGGACCCTTTTGGGTCCCTTTTTTTTTGTTGAAATATATCGATACCGATGAGCTGTTTGCTTTGTTACTTTTGAACGCATGAAGAATTCCTTTTCCGTATCATTGATTTGGATGCCACTGATCATCCTTTTAGCTAGATGTGATGGTGCTGATTCCAATCCGGTTCAGTTGACATCAAGTCCCATGCTAGGCCATGTCGGGATGCGCGATGCCCACATATGGGCACAGACCATGGAGCCTGTATCTGGCATGTACATGAAGATGTGGATGGACTCGAGTTCGACTCATCAGGTTATTCAAGGAGAACCCACAGGCCATTTCAACTGCGTAAAATGGAATGTTCATTCTTTGGAACCCGGATCCAGTTATCGAGGAGTGTTGATGCAAGGAGCCATGGCGTGTTCTGACACCATCAATTGGCAGACACAAGCGCTATGGCAATATCGGTCGGACCCTCCTGCGTTTACGATTGCAACAGGCAGTTGTACCTACATCAACGAACAATCCTATGATCGTCCAGGAAAGCCATATGGTGGCGACTACCACATTTTCGAAGCCATTGTAAGGGATGAGCCCAATGCAATGGTTTGGTTGGGTGACAATGTATACTTGAGAGAGGTTGATCTCGGAAGTTTTGAAGGATATGGTCATCGCTACAGCCACATGAGGCAAGTGCCTGAGTTGCAGAATTTGCTTTCACTCTGCCCTCAATACGCCATTTGGGATGACCATGATTTTGGGCCAAATGATTGTGATGGATCATGGGTTCATCAAGATTGGTCACGAGATGCCTTCCAATCTTTCTGGGCCAATCCGGGCTTTGGAATTCCTGAAGCTCCTGAATTGAACGCTTCAACTTTTTTGTTCGGCGATGTTGAATTTTTCATGCTCGACAACCGAACGCATCGGGTCAACCATACTATGGGGCCTGATCGGCGCCAATATTTGGGCGAGAAGCAGCTGAATTGGCTGATTCAATCCCTTAGAAATAGTAGAGCTCCTTTTAAAATGATCGCCGTGGGAGGACAAATGTTGAGCGATGCCGCGATCTACGAAAATTACGCTCAATACCCTGAGGAGCGTGAAAGGCTGCTCTTGGCATTGGATGAACTGGGAATTCGCGGAGTGGTTTTCCTCTCTGGAGATCGACACAATACTGAATTGACAAGTATGCAACTTCCTGGTGGCAATTGGATCTATGACCTTACGGTAAGTCCATTGACTAGTGGGAGCTATGATCACACGGATGAACCGAACAATCATCGGGTCGATGGGACCATGCTTGGTGAGCGCAATTATGCTTTATTGAATTTTTCCGGTCCGCGCAAGGAACGGGTGCTCGAAATGGTGGTGAAAAACAGTGAAGGAGAGGAGCAATGGAGACGATCCATTTCCGCTGGTTCACGTTATTCGTTGAATTGAAATCAAAAAATCACCAGTCCTCATCCAATAAAAAATCAGTCTTCTTGGGCCGCTGTTCCAGCTTGATCAAATAATTGACACCTTCTAGGGTTACGCGAATCGCTTTGCAAATGACTTGTTTGCCGGGGATTTCAAACTCAAAGGTCTCATCCTCGTAGCCTTCAGGGTACATTTGGTTTAAACTTCCACGCAACTTCTGTGGAAGTTTTTTGTAGCTGATGATCAAATTTCTCATGTTGATGAGTTTAGTTTGTCGTCTTTACTACTCTCTCTGACAAAAGGTTACGTTTTATGTGGCACTGTTGTATTTTAAACTGAATTTCATCACCATGCCCCAATCCATTCAATCCGTGAGAAAAGATTACCAGAAGCAAGAGCTTTTGCGCATGGATTTACCTTCATCACCGGATCAGCTATTGCAATCTTGGCTGGATGAAGCCTCCTCCATCGACCCGGAAGACTACAACGCGATGTGTTTGTCTACGATTGGAGCGGATGGTGCACCCCAAGGCAGGATTGTATTGCTCCGTTCCATGGACAAGACGGGGATCAGGTTTTTCACGAATTACGAAAGCGATAAGGGCAAGGGGTTGGCGATTCACCCACAAGTATGCCTGACGTTTTATTGGAAGGAAATGGAGCGCCAAGTCCGGATATCTGGTGTGGCTGAGCGAATATCTACTGCTGATAGTGATGCGTATTTCGCATCACGCCCTCGGCTGAGTCAAATTGGTGCTTGGGCATCTGATCAAAGTCGACCCGTTTCTGACGAATCGTTGGAGTCACGCATGAAAGCCGCTGAAGAGCGTTTTCTAAACTTGGAACGGATTCCACGCCCCGCGCATTGGGGTGGGTATCACGTCAATTGGCAAAGCCTTGAGTTTTGGCAAGGCCGCCCAAGTCGTCTCCATCACCGTTGGAAATATGAAAAAAATCCGTCAGGCTGGAGTTTAACTCAACTTGACCCTTAATCAATGCGTAGGACGAGTCCTTTCAGGTAGGAACCCTCCGGGTGAAAGGCGCTTACTGGGTGGTCAGCGGGTTGATGAAGTCGATGGAGAATACGAGCTGTACGACCCGCTTGGATTGCCGCAGAAATCACCGTATTCGTGAACATTCGGTCATCCACTGCTTGAGAGCAGGAAAATGTAAAAAGCAAACTTCCTGGGCGCATGGTTTCAATCGCTCGCAGATTGATGCGTTTATATCCCTGAATGGCTGCATGCCTCGCCGAGGCGCTTTTAGCAAAAGCAGGGGGGTCCAATACGACGACATCATAATCGGCAACGCCTTGCTTGAGAAAATCCAACGCATCGGCTTGGATTGATTGGTGCTGACTAGGATTGAATCCATTGGCAATCACATTGGCATCCCCGATCTCCAAGGCCCGCTTGGAACTGTCTAAACTGTGCACTTCTGAAGCTCCACCTCGAAGGGCTGAGATAGAAAAACCACCGGTATAACTAAAGGTGTTCAATACTTTTTTTCCTTTGACCAACTGGCTGAGTAGAAATCTATTTTCACGTTGATCGATAAAAAAGCCTGTTTTTTGACCTTCCACTAAATCGATGATGAAGGTGTTGCCTCTTTCATAGGCCTCCCAATTTTCAGGCGATTGCCCATGGATATAGCCGTCTTCGTGCTCCGTGTGTCCATTCTTTCGCAAAACTTTTGCGCTCTTGTCGTAAATGCCATGAAGCAAAGGTCCAAGGGCTTGGATCAATGCATCTTTAATCATTGCTACAGAGTAATGCATCCCAACGGAATGGGTTTGAAGGACGACCACTCCTCCATAAAAATCTGCAATAAGCCCGGGCATTCCATCACCTTCTGCGTGAATAAGACGGCAAATCGTTTGTTTTTCACCTGTTAACAGGCCCAAATCTCTCCGAACAGCAACGGCTTCCGTAATTCGTTCAAGGAACCAATCCGCATCTGGAAGAGAAGCATCAAATGAAAGCATCCGAACGGCGATTGAAGTTCCCTTCGAGTAATGACCGAAGCCTAATTCTGCTCCCTTATTGGCCACCACCTGAACCAAATCTCCAGAATCAATTCCTGCATCTATCGCACGAATGGCGCCACTAAAAACCCAAGGATGTCTTCTTCGGATGCTTTCGTCTTTGCGCGCTTTTAGCTGAATGGTCCCTTTCACTTTCATGCTGACAAAGTTAGTCCTCGGAACGACTGATTACTGATTTGAATGGTGGAAAACAATTCCATCATGAACGCTGATTTTGCCTTCGTCTCGCAAGAGAGAGATACCTTCAATTAAACTGGCCTGCTCGAGCAAAGGCCTCGAAGACAACCAGGTTTTGATGGGCAGGCCTTTTGCAGGAATCGCCTTCAAAAATGCTTCTTGATCAAGCCCAATACGTGCGAAACAAGCATCACAAGTTCCACATGGTTTTGATGGGGCCTGACCGAAATAGGACTCCAAAGCGGACGCTCGGCATTCTAGTCCCTCCAAGTATTTCTTCATCTGCTCCCATTTTTCCAAAAGAATCCCTTTTCGTTCTTCATAATTGAGGGGAGAAATGGAGACACTTTCTGTTCGGATACGTGGCTGTACCCAATGGATCATTCGATTCATAGAACCCTTATCGCATTGAATCCAACCCCAATTTCCCAACCGTTCCAAAGCGACTTGCAGGATGTCTTCCTGAAGGTCAATCGCTTGGGTGATTTCCTTCCAAGGGACCGAAATGGGGTCTGAGTTTAAAGGAATATGACGATTTAGCCAATCTGCCAAATCGCTTAGCACGTGGGAATCGCCTTGGGGGAGTTCTTCCGCGTCCAAAAACTGCAATCGAGTGATTTTAAGGAAGGGAGCTTGTTTTGTTTCGCTAAAGGTTAGGTATCCCTCTTTTTGAAGCAACAGAATCGCCGATTCAACGGATGTGAACGGCAATTGATGTTGCTCGCACCAGTGGTTTACATGAAATGGGGTGGGGTCCTTGGGTTGGTCTCCGACGGCAACCACTCCTTGATTGGCAATCCCCTGATATACCTGTCGAATGATCTCTTTTGAAGGAAATGCACGAATGATTCTATCTCGAGCGGATGTGATCGACTTTTTTGAGGAAAAGATGAAGCAAGTGCTTTTTTGTCCATCCCGTCCACCCCTTCCTGCTTCTTGGATGTAACTCTCGAGCTCATTCGGGACATACGCATGATAAACCCATCGAACGTCAGGCTTGTCGATTCCCATTCCAAATGCACTGGTGCAGGCCAACACCTGAATTTCCCCCTGCATCCAGCGTTGCTGTCTTTTAGATTTTTCGTTGGCTGATAATCCGGCGTGGTAGGCCATGGCCCTTATTCCAGCTTGCTGCATTCTGAGTGCCCAAAGATTGGCATCTTTTCGTGTCCCAGCATAGACTAAACCAGTTCCGTTAGCTTGTTTGGCATGTTCAATCAACAAGCGTTCGGCATCTCCATATTGTGATACACCAAAATGTAAATTGGGCCTTCGCATCGGATACTGGAATACCGCTCCATCCTTGAGCTTTAACTGAGAAGTGATGTCTTGCATCACATTGGTGGTTGCTGTGGCTGTAAAGGCGCCCCATGCGGCTTTGGGGCATAATTCCTTGAGGGCGATGATTTTGCGGTAAGCAGGTCGAAAATCGTGCCCCCATTGGCTTATGCAATGTGCTTCATCAATGGCTATGGTCTGAATGTTCAGCCCAGAAACCCTTGCGAGAAACAAGTCATGGTGAACACGTTCTGGAGCCATATAGAGAAACTTTAATCCTCCGAAAGTGGCGTTGTTCAGAATGCGATCCATATCTCCATAGCTGCCTTCTGAGCTAATAAGGGCAGAGGGTATCCCCCGATGCTTCAAATCCTGCACTTGCTCCTTCATCAAGGCAATCAATGGTGAAATGACCAAGCATAATCCGCCTCTTACCAAGCCAGGGATTTGAAAGCACAATGATTTACCCGCCCCCGTTGGCAAAATCGCCAATACATCTTGTCCATTGCAAAATGCCTGGATGGGTTCCTCCTGTTCTTTTCGAAATGACGAAAACCCCCAGTGACGTTTGAGCAATTCTTGCGCTTCAGTATACAGGGTGTTGGAATCCATGGAAAGTGTAAAGAAACATTTTTTGCCCACAAGGGAATGACGAACTTTGCTACATTAATTAGAAGCAAAGGTCATGCGTAACATCGTAGCGGGAAACTGGAAGAGCAATAAATTGATGGTTGAAGCGCGAGAATTAATGGTCGCGGTCTACAAAGGCGTTTCTGTAGATGGCCTGACCGATGTGATTTTGGCTCCTCCCGCACCTTTTTTGTCGGCGTTGGTTCTTGAGGCGCCCGAAAACAAGTCAATTTCTTGGGCTGGACAACAATGCAGTGGATATGAAATGGGCGCTTATACGGGTGAGTTTACAGCATCTATGTTGCATTCGATTGGGGTTTGTTCGGTTTTGATTGGTCACTCTGAACGTCGCGATAAGTTTGGAGAGTCTGAAGAAATGGTGGCCATGAAATTGAGGTCAGCTTTGGATAGCGGTTTGACAGCCATCTTGTGTTGCGGTGAAAACTTGGGAGAACGGGAGTCGGGGGGACATTTCACACGTGTGATGGAACAGTTGAAGCATGCCTTGCATGGGGTTTCTGAAAAAGAAATGGAGGACGTAGTCCTAGCATATGAGCCCATTTGGGCCATTGGGACGGGCCGCACGGCCAGTGCCGACCAAGCGCAGGAAATGCATCATGCGATCCGTGAATTTATCAAAGAGAATTGGGGGGAGATGATTGCAGGGAATACTCGAATTTTATACGGAGGCAGTTGCAAACCAAGCAATGCGGGTGAGATTTTTGCTCAGCCTGATGTCAATGGGGGCCTGATTGGAGGAGCTGCCTTAAGTGCCGCAGATTTTCTTGCGATTGTTGATGCTTCGGATCAATCGTTGCGTGAAACCCACTGATTCATGGGTGCTCCTGTCTACATTCAATTGACGTTAAGCATGGACCCAATGATTCCAGCTCGAGAAATCGCTGTGGCATGGTTGGAGACTTGTGGCTTTGATATGTTTGAAGAATCTTCAGATGGACTGCTGGCATATGGAAAGGAATCGGAAGTGAATGAGGAGGCACAAAACCAAATCCTCGATGAATTGTCAAAGTTGACTGATTTGAAAGCCACCGTTGAGCGCGTGACATCGAAGAATTGGAATGCTGTGTGGGAATCTGATTACGAGCCCATAGATGTGGATGGAATGGCCATGATGCGTGCCCCATTTCATACCCCGCCGTCCAAAGGATTGGATTTGATTATCCAACCTCAAATGTCATTTGGAACGGGCCATCATCCAACAACATGGCAAATGCTACGCAGAGTTCTTGACATTGAAGTGAAGGGCAAATGTGTGTTGGATATGGGCTGTGGCACGGGAGTTTTGGCAATTGCTTGTCATTTACTGGGTGCTGCAGAAGTAGTTGCGATTGATATCGATGTCTGGTCTTATGAGAACACACAAGCCAATTATCGATTGAACGGTCTGGATCCATTGACAAGCTCAGGAGCTATTCTGCACGGTGAGAGCAATCTTTTAAAGTCCTACGAAAAGAAGTTTGACTTGGTATTGGCCAATATCAACCGCAATGTCTTGCTCGATGATATGGTTCAATATGACGCTTCGATGCGTCCTGGCTCTACGGTGTTGATGAGTGGATTTTTTCCGTCGGATTTTGATCAAGTGAATGCCAAAGCTGCAGGTCTTGGATGGAATTGGCATTCGAGCATGGATCGGGATGGTTGGGCATGCATTTTGTGGGAAAAGTCTGAAAATTGATACCATCGGACATGGTTCCCACGTTGTAATTTTGAAGCATGCCGGTTTCCTCTCCGTTTCGAATTCTTCTGGCAATGATTGGTTGGGCGCTCGCCGTCCTTTCAGTGCATGGTCAAACATTTGATTCCGACTGCGAGTCATTGGGGGAAATGTTGCGTGAAAAGGTGTCGTTGTCAGGTGCAGACGCATCGCAATGGATGAAAAAGCAGTTTACCCCGCGACTTTGTGCCTCTGATTTGCGTCCGTCTCAAAGGGATACCATTGCACTTTTTTGCAATTTACTTGTTGATGAACGGGTCACAGTCACCAAGGGGTTTCTGGACTATATTAAAGGAGTAGACGCGTTGGTCTCAAGGGGTGATTCGGCATTGTGGGCGGATTGGCATGCTGTAGTCTTTGCCATGCTCCAGAATCGCAAATGGAAAAAGACGCTTCCGTCATTTCTAAAGCAGAGCCCGGGTCTCATTGCAAACCAAGTGCTTTGGAAATCAGCGGTGGCTCAGTGGAGTTTAGAAGATGCGGCTTTCGAATTAACCATGGATGGAACACCAACGCTTTCCTTTACAGATGGAAGGGTCATTGGTGAAGGGAAGGGAGATCGCATTGAGATTCATGGGGTAGATGGGCAATGGGATTTAACCGATGAGACGTTAAACCTATCAGGAGGGAAGTTGACCTGGGAAGGGACCACCTTCAATCCATTGACCCACTATGCGACCCTTTCGGAGTTTTCTTTAAAATTGGATGGCACCGGATTTCGTTGTGAATCAGCTTTGTGGTATTCAGAATTAATTGAAGAGCCGTTGGTCGGCAAAGTGGTGGCAAAACTCAAAAGCTGTAAAACGCCAGAGCTTAAGTCCTTCCCTCGGTTTGAAAGCGAACAGGAATTCATTCGATTGAATGACGTATTTCCATCTGTTCATTTCGAAGGTGGCGTGCGCATTAATGGATCAAAAATAACGGGGAAGAGCAGTGGGGAACGAGCCGCCCATATTGAAGTGATGCGTGATGACACGCTGTTTTTGGACCTCTTTGCCAAGGAATTCGTATTCGGCCCAGCAGGTTTTTCTAGTGACCATGTCGAGCTTAATTTGCTTTTTCGTGAGGATACTTTGTTCCATCCCGATGTATCAGTCCGGTTTGACAAAGAAAAATCCAACTTTCAATTTATGAGACAATCTGATGGGATGGGGCAACAAGCTTTTTCAGATACGTACCATGAGTTGGATTGGGATGTTGAGGGGTTTAGCTGGAAGATGGGGGAGACGCGCATCCGTGTGGGGTCCTTGTTCGGTGGGACACCCCGTGCGAGCATTTTCTTGAGTTCCAACTTCTTTAAACGCGAAACTTTTGATGACATGATTGGCATAGACGCGGTCCATCCATTGGCTCGCCTCAATGGTCTCATTCGAGAGAGTGGTCGTCTGGGATTTACGACTCGGGATTATGCAGAATTCATTCACATGAGCGAGTTACAGGCGAGGGTTGAACTGATGAAATTAGCGAACGCGGGCTTCGTCCTTTTGGACGTCGAAACTTTGTGGTGTGAAGCTTAGCCCAAAGCCGTGAATTTTATTCGAAACAAAAGCGGTCGTCGGGATTATGACGTGTTGCAATGGTATTCTGACCCCAAAGAGGGAATCAATGCAGAATGGAGCTTGCTTAACGGTTTCCTTTCTATTCACGGCGTAGAATACATACAGGTCAGTGATTCTCAGGATGTGAGGATTTTTCCGCGTGCGGGGGAAGTGATTGTTCGTCAAAATCGAGACTTCGAATTTGATGGCTTGATTCGTGCTGGAAATTTGGATTTTGAAGGAGAGGCATTCTCGTTTGATTTTGACGAATTTTCGATTCTTATGAATCAAATTACCGGAGTGCGTATGTCTGTCAATGATCCGGATTTGACCGACCACCGGGGAAGGCATGCCAAAAAGAGACTGAAGAGTACATTGGAACAAGTTTCGGGTATGCTGAGGGTCGACCATCCGACAAATCGATCGGGGGTGCGCTCACAAAACTTCCCGGACTATCCCGTCTTTCTGAGCGAAGGGAATAGCTTCGTTTATTTTGACCAACCATCCTTGCATGATGGTGTCTATAACCGAGATGATTTTTATTATGCCGTTTCGCCGTTCGAAATGCGTGGGCTAGACGAGTTGACTCAGGAAAATCTATCATTTGAAGGTACCCTCGTCTCAGCGGGTATTCTGAGTGATTTGAGCGAACCGCTTCGCGTCATGGATGATCTTCATTTGGGATTTAAGACAACCACGCCCCCCAATGGGCAGGGCATTTATGACCAAAGAGCACAGTTTACGAGTGGCGTCACCTTAGATGGTCGCGGGCTCCAAGGTGGTGGACGTGTAGATTTCCTCACTGCGTCAGTCACCGGAGAACGTTTTGTGTTTTTGCCCGATTCAATCATTGGAGAAACAATGTTGGTTGAGAACGCTGGTGATTTGATCGCCGATGTTCCTGTGATGGAGGGCAGTCGTGGTTCGATGGTTTTTAGACCGTTAATTGGAGAATTGGAGGTTTATTCAGGAAAGGATTCTTTGACCTTTTTTGGTGAGTCTGTGAACCTTGTGGGTTCAGCTACACTCTCGGAAGCTGGGCTGGATGGCAAAGGAACGATGTGGTTTGAAGATGCCAAACTGACTTCCGATGCGTTCACATTCACCAACAGGGAAATTCAATCGTTATCTGCGGCCTTTGACCTCAAGGGCCGTTCGAGTGGTATTGCCGCGTTCCAAACAGATGATGTAAAATGCGAAGTGAATTTTGATGAAAGGGTCGGCGAATTTTCGCCTAACTCAGGTGAAACGCGGATAGAATTGCCGATACAACAGTACATCTGCTTTATGGATCAATTTCGTTGGTTCATGGACAAGGAAGAAGTGGATTTGATATCCAATCGCCTGACCGATGATTTGCCTTTTGACTTTAGTGAAGACCGAACCATTTCCAATTTCGTTTCGATTCACAAGGATCAGGATTCACTGCACTTTTTGAGTACGCGAGCTACGTATCGAATTCATGAGGATTTGTTGCGATGCCAGAAGGTCAAGGAGATGGCGGTTGCTGACGTAAGAATCACTCCTGACAGTGGGCTAGTTGTCATTCGTCGGCGGGCACGCATGGATGAACTTAAGCATGCGTCTTTGGTGGCAAATGATGTAACTCGCTACCACTTCATTGACGATGCATCGATTCAGGTGAATGGTCGCTATTCTTTTGAAGGTTCAGGCAAATACCGCTACCGGGATTTAGAAGGGGATACTTCATACATCTTTATGGCTGATCTGGCCGTCGATGCCGAGATCCAAACCGTGGGCACGGGAAAGTTGACGGCAAGGGATCGATTCCAGTTGAGCCCGGCATTCGGCTTTGCAGGAACAGTTTCAATGGCTTCAAAGCTGCCACATCTGTATTTTGAAGGGGGTGCCAAATTGCTCCAACCGTGTGATGCTTTCTCAACCTCATGGATTCAATTTGAAGCATATTTAGACCCCTTGGCGATTGCCATTCCTATCTCTGAGAACCAAGTGGATGTGGATGGTGATGGATTGGCGTATGGATTGATGGCCTCTTCGCGCGCTCCATTCGACATTTATCCGGGGTTTCTCGACCCAATTGGCGATGACGATGATATCAAAATGTTGCCCGTCGAAGGTGCTATTCGCTTCCGTGATGGTCATTATGTGATTTCAAGTCTGGAGAAGTTGGAGGCCGTCGATGTGCCAGGAAATCTCGTTGATTTGAACGCAGTCACGTGTCGAATGACAGGGACAGGGGCGATCAATTTGCCCCTTGATTTCGAATTTGTCGAACACGAGTTTGCTGGAGAATTCTTCACAGATGCTTCTGGCAATTATCACTTCAAGGGCTCACTCTTGTTGTCTTTTCATTTTCATCAAGGTCTGTTCGCGCGAATGGCACTTCAGATTCCATCGTGGTTGCCAGCGAAGCCTTTGGAACTTTCTGAAACGAATTATGAGTATGCCTTGAGGGAATGGCTAGGAAAGGAGGACAGTGATAAGCTGATTGGGGAATTGGCGATGACGGGGCGATTAAAAAACATACCGAAAAAACTACGGGCGGCGGTGATTTTGACTGGCGTAGAATTGATTTGGGATCCGTTGGAGGAAGCGTTTATTTCGACAAGTAAGGTGGGCATTGCATCGCTCGGAAAAGAAGTAGTTTTTCAAGAAATCCCTGGTAAAATCGAGTTAATTCGAAGTAGAAGTGGTGACTCGTTCAAGTTGTATTTTCACGGAGATGAGGAGAACTGGTATTACATGGATTACAAATTGGGCACGCTGAATGTGACAACAACAGATATCCCCTTTTATAATATCTTGACAGACATCAAAGCGAAAAAAAGAAAAATCAAGAGTGAGGACGGTTCTCGTTACATGTATCAGGCCATGCCCTCCCGAAAAAGAAGAAATGACTTGGTTGATGAATACCGAGATTTTGATTAGACTCATGAAACATCCTACATTCCCTCGAATATTTGAACCTCTTCAAGTTGGGCACTTGCGTTTACCCAACCGGATTATCATGGGGAGTATGCACACTGGATTGGAAGAATCAGAGGGGGGGATGGATGCTTTGGCACAATTTTATGCAGAGCGTGCGGCGGGTGGAGTTGCGTTGATTGTAACGGGGGGGATTTCTCCCAACCGTGAAGGGATGTTAGGTCCTGGTGGCGCTCGTATGCAGTCCAAAAGGCATGCAAGGGAACATCGGGTAATCACATCGGCTGTTCATGACAACGGTGGGCGCATTTTCATGCAAATTCTCCATGGTGGGCGCTACAGTTATCATCCATTTAATGTCGCTCCTTCCGCCATCAAGGCGCCGATCAATCGATTCAAGCCACGTGCCCTTTCTGACTGGGGGGTGAAACGGTCCATTCGCGCATTTGTGCGTTCTGCTTCTTTGGCTAAAGAAGCTGGTTATGATGGGGTGGAAATCATGGGGTCAGAAGGTTATCTCATTAATGAATTTTTGGTTCAGGCCACGAATAAGCGGACGGATGAGTGGGGAGGTGATTACATCCGCAGGATGCGTTTTCCAATAGAAATTATACGTCAAATCCGTCAAGCTGTTGGAAAGGACTTTGCCATCATGTATCGGCTTAGTATGCTTGATTTGGTGGCAGAGGGAAGTGACTGGTCAGAGGTTGTTCAGTTGGCCCAAGCAGTTGAAAAAGCGGGAGCTAACATCATCAATACAGGAATTGGCTGGCATGAAGCCAGAATTCCAACCATTGCCACTCTCGTACCCAGAGGTGGAT
>JAPKCA010000161.1 GCA_028823145.1 Flavobacteriales bacterium | reverse complement strand
TTGTAACCGAATCCGGAATTTCCGAATCCGCCCATTCCATACGGGTCATAGCCGTATCCGCTTTGACCAAATGGACTGTATCCCATGCCCATGGATCCAAAGGGTGAGCAGTAGTTCGATAACCCCAATCCCCATTGCATGTTTGAACCGTTGGGGCCCATAAAGCTCGGCCGGTATCCGGGGCTCATTTCAGAAGCGTATCCCCGATCAGAATCGTAATAATCGTCCGCTCCACGCTCTTCGGTGTAACCGGATTGCTCCAAAGCAAAGGCGAGGTATTTGGCGTCTGTGACAAATTCTTCTCCCCGCGTCAAGTACAATTCATCGTTTTCCAAACCTGAGAGATCGGGCGAAGAAGCACATCCCCCAAGGAGTAAGGCGATCCATGCAAATGCAAGAATACCGAAACCAGCGCCAAGCGAAGAGGAAGTCCGGAGTGTCTGAATTGCCATGGGAAGAGATGATTAAAATCTGTTGTAAGGTAACAAAAAAGGGTACTTTCGCAGTGCAATGAATACGATTGCACGCTTAGTGCATAAATCATACCAAAAAATTCAATCCACTCCATGGCCTCGAAATTGACCTCACGCGAAGCAGATTACAGCAAGTGGTACAACGATCTTGTTGTGCAAGCGGACCTCGCTCAACACAGCGATGTCAAGGGTTGCATGGTCATTAAGCCGTATGGTTTTGCGATCTGGGAACGGATGAAGGATGTGTTGGATGAGATGTTCAAGGAGACAGGACACGTGAACGCGTATTTCCCTTTGTTCATCCCCAAGAGTTATTTCTCGAAAGAAGCCAGCCACGTGGAAGGTTTTGCCAAGGAATGTGCCGTGGTCACTCACTATCGTTTGATGAACGATCCGGATGGCAATGGGGTCGTCGTGGATCCAACAGCCAAGCTCGAGGAGGAGTTGATTGTGCGTCCAACGTCGGAGACCATCATTTGGAACACCTACAAGGATTGGATACAGAGTTACCGCGACTTGCCTTTGTTGATTAACCAATGGGCCAATGTGGTGCGTTGGGAAATGCGGACGCGTTTCTTTTTGCGGACGAGTGAATTTTTGTGGCAGGAGGGGCATACGGCCCATGAAACTTCGGAGGAAGCCGTGGAGGAAGCCCGTCGCATGCTGGAAGTCTATGCTGATTTTGCAGAGCAATGGATGGCCATGCCCGTGTTGAAAGGGGTGAAGAGTATCAATGAGCGATTTGCGGGAGCTGTGGACACGTATTGCATTGAAGCGATGATGCAAGATGGTAAGGCGCTGCAAGCGGGAACGTCTCATTTCTTGGGGCAGAACTTTGCCAAAGCCTTTGACGTCAAGTTTGCAACCCGCGATGGCGGACAGGAACATGTTTGGGCGACTTCATGGGGCGTTTCAACACGCCTCATGGGAGCGTTGATCATGACGCACTCTGACGATGCCGGATTGGTGTTGCCTCCGAAGTTGGCGCCGATAGAAGTGGTGCTCGTTCCTATTTACAAAGGGCCAGAGCAGATGGGCGAGATTGTTGCGGCTTTGAAAGGCATTGCGGCGGAATTGAAAGCGGCAGGTGTGCGGGTCAAACTCGATGATGATGACTCCAAGCGCAGCGGTTGGAAGTTTGCGGAATACGAATTGAAAGGTGTGCCGGTGCGTTTGGCTATGGGGCCACGTGATATGGCCGGCGGAACGATTGAGATTGCACGCCGCGATACCCAAACCAAAACCGTCGAGTCTGCGAAAGGCATTGTGGAGCGCGTGAAAGAATTGCTCGAGGAAATTCAGGCCAATCTCTTGAGTCGGGCGGCAGAAAGGACAACATCCACCACACGCACAGCGGATACGTGGGAGGAGTTTTTGGCAGCGTTGGATGCTGGAGGATTTGTTTCGGCTCATTGGGACGGAACTCCGGAGACGGAGGAATGGATTAAGCAACAAACCAAAGCGACCATTCGTTGCATTCCGTTGGATGCGCCTGAGGAAGTTGGAACGTGTATCAAGACGGGAGCTCCGTCTTGTTGCCGGGTGATTTTTGCCCGCGCCTATTGATTGCTCATCTTTGAACCATGGATTCAAACCTCCCCATAGGACTCAACCCGCAGTCGGCCTTGGAGCTGGCTAAGGGCTTAAATGATTTGTTGGCTGACCTACAGATTTTTCATCAAAACGTCCGTGGATTTCATTGGAACATCCGTGGCAACGACTTTTTCGAGCTGCACTTCAAGTTTGAGGAGCTCTACACGGACTTGCAGATTAAGATCGATGAGGTAGCCGAACGCATTCTCACGCTGGACGCTCGACCGCTCCATGATTTTGAGGATTACCTCAAGACCTCGGACGTGCCAGTCATCAAGGACATCACCAACGGCTCGGAGGCTATGCGCCATTGTGTTGCGGCCTTCAGTGTCTTGCTTGTGCGTGAGCGAGCCATCCTCCAGTTGTCCAGTCAATCCAGTGACGAAGGCACCAACGCCTTGATGAGCGATTACATCCGAGAGCAGGAGAAGCAGGTGTGGATGTTCCGTGCGTACTTGGGATAACAAGCATTTTCGAAAAGTCATCGGTGAGCATTGTCGAATGCAACTGCTGTAGTATATTCGCGCCCCAATTGGCCCGTTCGTCCAGGGGTTAGGACGCCAGGTTTTCATCCTGGAAACAGGGGTTCGATTCCCCTACGGGCTACTAAAAGAGACTCTTCGGAGTCTTTTTTTATGCCCTGAAAGTACTGATTTTACTGGTGTTTCAGAGGATTTGGAGAGGTGAAAAGTGCGTAGCCCGATAAGGGCTACTTTTATTTTGTTAAAGTGCT
>JAPKCA010000053.1 GCA_028823145.1 Flavobacteriales bacterium | reverse complement strand
CGCATTGATTCATTGGAATGGAGCCCCGGGCCATGTCAAACAGGCATTCCAGAATCAACAGGCTTTGAGTGGGTCGCTGATGTACAGGGGCTAAGCAACACCAGTTGGATCGATATGGATGTCTTATCATATGGAGCGACCTATTGTTACCGCATCGTTACTTCATGGCCAGGGAGTGGTGAATCCCTTGCGAGCGATCCGATTTGTGCCACGATTGCCAAGGATGTTCCTGTTATGACGGGAGCTTCTGTTGCGGTTACTTCGGCGAACGAAGGGGCAATGGAAGTCAACTGGTCTCCCCCAACAGATGCTGATACAACCGTTTTTCCAGGCCCCTATTTTTACCAGTTATTCGGAAGATCCATTCTAGATCCGATGGCAAATGAGGTGTTGCTGCATGAGACAGATGCTGGACCCTATTTGATGTCTCCAGACACCAATTGGGTGCATCAGAGCATCGATTCTGAATCCGCCTCTTGGGTGTACCGGGTGGATTGCATCAGCTCCACAGGCTCAATTGGGATTTCCGCACCTGCATCGACTCCTTGGTTGAGCTTGCTTCCCAATGACAACCAATTGACCTTGAACGTGGATGCTTTTGTGCCATGGGCCAATGCCTCATACGATGTTTATCGGGCGGATCAAGCGGGGGATTTTCAGTGGATTGCTTCGGTAACTGAGCCGACCTATGTGGATATGGGATTGCTCAACAATGTGGAATATTGTTATCAGATTCAAACAAAGGGCAGTTTTGACGGAGCGGGAATTCCATATGATATTGAGAATTGGAGTCAAGTAGAGTGCGGCCAACCTTATGATCTCACGCCACCGTGTGCGCCTGTTTTTTCTTTGGATCCCAATTGCGAATTGGAAATCAATGAGCTGGATTGGACCGATGTAGAAAATTGCGCAGACGACATTCAAGCCTATGCATTGTACTGGGCGCCAGTAGAGGGTGATAGCTTGGAGCTGTTTGAGGTGATTGAAGATGGTTCGAGCACGGGGTTTGTCTGGAATGCGGATGGTCATTTAGGGACCATCGCCGGGTGTTTTGCTGTGACGGCATTGGATAGCCTTTTGCCAGGGCCTGATGGTGTGCTCCGTCGAAATGAAAGCGCGCAAAGTGAACCAATCTGTGTGGACAATTGTCCGTTTTACTTCTTGCCCAATGTATTCACTCCCAACGACGATGGAGACAACGACTTGTTTCAATCGTTTCCATGGAAATTCATTGAGAGCGTGGATGTCCGCATTTACAACCGCAATGGGGAAGAAGTATTTCAAACGTCTGATCCATCGGTGGATTGGAATGGAGGACACCAAGACGGAGGGCTGTGTGCTGATGGGGTGTATTATTATTCGGCTCGGGTCATGACCATTCGTTTGTCTGGAATTGTTGAAGAAACCTTCAGCGGGGAACTTCATTTGTTTAATGGTGTTATCCCTTTTGAAGAATAAAACAGCGCAATATGTTTACGGGAATCATTGAAGGATTGGGAGAGTTGATCCGCGTGGAGAAGGAGGACTTGAATGTTCACTTTACGCTCTCAGCTTCGTTTGTTGAAGAATTGAGAGTCGATCAGAGCGTTGCCCATGATGGTGTCTGTTTGACTGTAGTGGAGTGCACAAAGGAATCGTATACGGTGACGGCCATTCAGGAGACCCTGTTGCGCACCAATCTATCCTCGTGGACTGTTGGTGAACGCGTCAATCTTGAGCGGTGTACCAAAGTAGGGGATCGGCTGGATGGCCATATTGTTCAAGGTCATGTAGATACGACTGCGGTCCTGCGGTCGGTGGAAGATCATAAAGGAAGTTGGAAATTGACCTTTGACCACGACCGATCGCCAGAACATCTGACGGTTTCAAAAGGTTCGGTTACCATCAATGGCATCAGTTTGACGGTGGTGGATTCAGCGGACGATTGCTTCAGCGTGGCCATTATTCCATACACCTGGAATCACACCAACTTGGGACTGCTCGAGCTCGGGGCCACGGTCAACATTGAATTTGATGTGGTGGGCAAATACGTCGCCCGGATGATGGCTGGCCGCTAGGTCGTTTGAGACGCTTCTGGTCGTGGGCGTAACACAAATTTTTGTCCTAAATAAACACGTCTCACGTGCTCGTCAGAGGCGAGTTCTTCGGCAGTTCCATGCTTGAGAATTCTTCCTTCAAAAAGCAAATAGGCTCGATCTGTGATGTGAAGGGTTTCCTGGACATTGTGGTCCGTGATGAGGATGCCAATGTTCTTTGAGCGCAGTTGATTCACAATACGCTGAATATCCTCTACGGCAATGGGGTCAACACCTGCAAACGGTTCATCGAGTAAAATAAACTTCGGGTCAGTTGCCAGCGTGCGGGCGATTTCTGTTCTGCGCCGTTCTCCCCCACTCAGGACATCCCCGTTGGACTTTCGAACCTTTTCCAAGCCAAATTCTTTGAGCAAGGACTCCAGCTTTTCTTTTTGTTCCGATCGTGAAAGTGGTTGCAATTCCAAGATGGCGGCGATGTTGTCCTCGACACTTAGTTTTCTGAAAACAGATGCTTCTTGTGGGAGGTATCCCAAGCCCAATCGGCTCCGCTTGTACATCGGCATGGAGGTAATCTCTAGATTGTCTAGAAAGACCTTTCCTTCATCGGCTTGAATCAACCCAACAACCGTGTAAAAGCTCGTGGTTTTGCCTGCCCCATTCGGGCCCAATAGTCCGACAACTTCACCTTGCCGAACTTCAAAGGACACGCCATTCACGACCTTTCGTTGGCCATATTGTTTAACCAAGCCCTCCGCATGAAGCTTCATTTTTGGGGATGCTGTTTTGGAAGGGTTCATGCGGACAAAGTTAATCGTGAGTTGGTGCGGTATTGATTAGATTTCTGCTGAAAATCCCACACGGATTCCCCAGCTTTCTTTTTGCTCTATCGGTCGATCGGTTCTCCAGATACCTTCTATTCGTAGAAAATGAAACAAATTCTCCAGCCCAATACCACACTCAAGGTATGTGCCCTTGAGTCCTGTGGTGTTCTCAGGTAAAACGGCCAAGTCTTCGTGCTTCGTATCCCAGTCTCCATGAATGGCTTTGGCGGTCATGACTTCCCTCCACCCCAATTGTCGTATCCAAGGGATATGGTTCAAGACCAATCCTTCGGCATGCCATTCGACCGATGCCTTCACCCATCGATCGGTGATTTTCTCATAAAACCCCAGCAAATTGAATGATTCAGGGGTGTTGAAAACGGTTCCGCTTGTCGGCACGACTTCCAACAATGGGAACGGGGCTTTTCCGAGGTATAGTCCTGCCTCAGCAAGCCACTCCAGCCGACCAAAAAACCCGAGACGGACCACATCTTCGCCCTCCAATGTGCATCGGGTGTATTGGTATTTCGAATCCAAGATATTGGGCAACGCTTGGGTTATGGTTGTCGTTAAAATGGGCCATTCGGTGCCCAAACTTATCCGATCGAATTCGCCACTGACAAACCTCTCTTGGAAAGCAAACCGCAGCTGACCGGTCAATTCGGTGGTAATGAATTGTTCAATGGGCCCCTCTGCATTGATAAATTGCATCGTTCCCAATGGCGAAACCCGCCGATGTCGCCATTCCAAGAATCCGGTAAGGCCTTTCCCAAACTCATGAATGATGCTGACTTCTCCCCGAACGACCTCTGACAATTGATTCAAGCTATTCGTGCTCAGTGCCGACGTGAAGATTTCTCCAGGATCGAGCAGTCCAGCCATGCCAAACAGTTCAAGGTCTCGTTTGATTTCGACAAGGACCTCTGTTCGAGGGGATTTTCGGATGATGAAGCGTGAATTGAATCCGGATTTCCACCGCCGATCAGAGGTTCCATACGCTGCGAAAACACCCGGGCTGATGCGGGTGCTAAATTCATTGGAAGTTCTGATGTCGAGTCTATAACGATTGCCTTCGATGACGTTCTGAGTATATGCCGACCACCATGCTCCGATTTCAATAGGTCCTGTTTGGATGAACCCTGTGGCAACAAAATATCCGAGCTTTCGGATAAACTTATACTGCGGCATCCCTTGGATGGAATCGACCATTTCGTATATGCGCGATTCGCGAGATAGCAGAGGTTCATGGCGCATGAGTGACCATTGTTCCTCAGTGGTTGCATTTGATTTTGCAGCATACTTCAAATCTCTCCCCCCTCGCCAAACGGAATCGGGCCAAGATTCTGCCCAACCGTGTTCCGAAAGGTTGATGGTTCTTCTCAAATAGGCACCAATGGAACGATTGGACAGGCTGATATCCATGAGCATGGACTCGTGGTTGAGCATCCAGGCCACGGAACTGTCATTGGATCGTGCTACGGGGATGTACTCTTGCTGCCAAGATAATCCTCTAACATAGTTGACGTTTGCGGACGGGCTTAAACGAGCGTCTACACGTGATAAGGCCAAGGAAAGGGTGTCAATCCAAAGTTCCCCTTCAAAAGTCAATTCTCCTTTCCTTCGCGGAATGAATGCCAAGTGCATGTTTATACGACCACCTAGATCAAGGGTGTCCAAGATGTAATAGCGATAATGTGCTGCGCCACGATTGTGGAGAGGAGAGGTGAAAGCCCGGTTCAGGATGAGAAGTTGATTCTCATATAGGTTGATTTCCGGAAATCTTTCGTTGAGTTCTACGGGATTGCTTGACCCCCCTCCTGTGACCCGACCACTCATGCGCGCGGCATCCACATGAATCTGCTTTCGTTTTGGAGATTTGGAAGAACGAATTTCACTCACGGACTCACCAAATATGAGCGGCAATGCCGGACGAACTTCGCTGCTGTCCATGTAATCGAAAATCCAAGAAAACGGTCCCCAATAGAATCGTTCCGTTTGCGCATGGGTGATTTCGTTGACGTCGAATTCTAGCCGTGTATATGCTCTTTGAACGGATGCGGGGATGCGGCTCGGGTTGTTTCTGTCTTTGGCTTCCAATACCCGTTCCATGAAAGGCTTGGCGGGATTCACGGCATTTCGATCCGGTCGGACTTCTGCAGCGATTAATTCAATGTTTCTCGTCTCTAGTGCGATGTCTTTGGATTGAGCAATGCCACGGATGACATCAATGGATTGACTGGCATATCCGAGGAAACTGACATAGAGCTTTCCAGGTCGGGAGTCCGTAGAAATCGCATACTTCCCCGACTCGTTTGTTGTGGTTCCTTCGCCTGACCCGCTAAATGCGATGTTGACAAAAGGAAGAGGGCGCCCTGTTTCCGCGTCAAAAACACGTCCCTGGATTTGGGTGGTCTGAGCGCCGACGTCCATGGGCCCGATGCCCCAAAAGGAAATGATTAAGAGAAAGGGAGAGAGGGCTTTCCACATCCGGAATTAATGGGACATGTTTGCCCGTTTGGTCACCCGTTTTGAAATGACAATGCTGAATTCATAGAGCAGCAAGACGGGCAGGGAAACCAAGATCTGACTGGTGAGGTCTGGCGGGGTGATAATGGCGGATAAAACGAGAATGCCCACCAATGCATGCCGTCGATAGGTCTTCAAGATTGCCGGAGTGACCAATCCAGCTTTGCTCAAAAAGTAGACGACCACGGGAAGCTGGAAAATCAGTCCAGCAGCTAATGCAATCGAAGCAATGGTTTTCATGTACGACATGACCGAAATCCGGGCTTCGACATCGCCGATTTCATAATTGCCAAGAAATTGAAGAGATAGAGGCGCAATGACATAGTAGCCAAAGGCGACTCCTAAGAAGAACAACAGGGAGGAACTCCATCCTATCCCTCTTGCTGATTTGACCTCACGTCCTTTGAGCGCAGGCCTTACGAACAACCAAAATTGCCAAAAAACAAAGGGGAAAGCGAGAATAAAGCCTCCAATGGAACTGATCAGAATGTGCGTCGCAAAATTGCCGAGCATGGTGATGTTGATCAATTCGTAGCTGATCTCCTGAACGCACAATGCGTCTCCCGCGCCAATCTTTTCGGATAACCAGCACCAAGCGCGGAAACTGACGAAATCAACTCGGCGAGGTCCAAACAAAACCTGCTCAAACAACCAAGTTTT
Source organism: Flavobacteriales bacterium (assembly GCA_028823145.1). Taxonomy (GTDB): domain Bacteria; phylum Bacteroidota; class Bacteroidia; order Flavobacteriales_D; family Sanyastnellaceae; genus UA16. Next base: position 7,951 of record JAPKCA010000053.1, on the reverse strand, counting down.
CGAAGCGAATAAGCCAATGCTTCCGAGTAAAATGAACGCCGCCGACCAGAAAAGCCTTTTCCTGAGCTCTTCTAAGTGGTCAAGAAAGCCCATTTCGACTTCTTTCTTGGTTTCTTCTCCCGGTTGATCCAGTGCCATGTTTTTCGAGTAGAAGCTGCCTAAAAAATGCCTTCGCGCAAAATGTCATGCAAATGGACCATGCCCGCATACTCGCCGTTGCGGGTGACGATTAGCTGACTAATGGAATCCGCTTCCATGAGCTGAAAGGCCTCAACGGCCAACTGATCAACTTGCATGGTTTTCGGAGCTGAAGTCATAATGTCCTTGGCCGTCAGATCCGATAAATGGCCTTGTTCCATGGCCCTTCGGATGTCTCCATCTGTTATGATTCCCACCAATGCGTCATGTTCAACGACTGCTGTGGCGCCACAGCGACCAGCACTCATGGCGAGAACGGTTTCTTGCAAAGAAGATTTTGGAGTCACTGAAGGTCGCCGATCACTCGGCAATAGATCGCCCAATCGGATGTATAACCGTTTTCCTAATGCACCACCTGGATGCACTTGGGCAAAATCGGAAGCCTTGAATCCGCGCCCTTCCATCAGGCATGTGGCCAAGGCATCGCCCAAGGCCATCTGGGCCGTGGTGCTCGATGTTGGAGCCAAGTCCAAAGGACAAGCTTCTTTGTCTACAGTCGCATCCAGGACGAAATCGCTTGTTTTTGCCAGATGCGAATCCAAATTCCCCACCATTCCAATTAAGGCCACACCCATGCTTTTAATCAACGGTGCCAAGACTTTGATCTCGGGTGAATTCCCGCTTTTGGAGATGCATAGCACCACATCGTTTTTCTGTACGAGCCCCAAATCGCCGTGAATGGCGTCTGCAGCATGCATAAAAACAGCAGGGGTGCCAGTAGAATTCAGTGTGGCAACCAGTTTTTGAGCGATGATTCCGCTCTTTCCGATGCCCGTGCTGATCACGCGACCATCTAATTTTAAAAGGTGGTTAACCACCTTCTCGAAATCAGAATTGAGCCTAGGAATTAAGCCTTGGATTGCTTCGCTTTCGAGCCGAAGGGTCTGTTCTGCTCGCTTTAGGCAATGAGAGGATGTTTTTACAGCGGTCAATTTCTTGCGATTGTTGTTGGATTAACACGTCGATGACGAGCGAAAATTGCTTATCTTTCAGTAGAGCAAAGTTAAAACTTTCGTTCGGTGAAAACCGGCACCAAATGTCTGATTGATGAGTACAGCGGAATTGACGCCCCAAAAGGCGCTAAGCCGATATTTTGGATTCAATGAATTCAAAGGAGAACAAGAGCAAGTTGTGGAGTGCGTTTTGCGCGGCCAGGACGCTTTTGTAATCATGCCTACGGGCGGTGGAAAATCGCTGTGCTATCAATTGCCAGCTTTGATGACCGAAGGGACGGCTATTGTGGTGTCACCCTTGATTGCCTTGATGAAGAATCAAGTGGATGCCATTCGCGGTCACCACGAAAAGAACTCCATTGCGCATTTCTTAAACTCGAGCCTTTCCAAAGCGGAGGCTTTGCAGGTACGTGAAGATGTTTCTACCGGATTGACCAAACTTCTTTACGTAGCGCCAGAAAGCCTCACCAAGGAGGACAACATCAACTTTTTGCGGAGTGTTCGGATCAGTTTTGTTGCCGTTGACGAGGCGCACTGTATTTCTGAGTGGGGGCATGATTTCAGGCCAGAGTACCGTCGGATTCGTTCCATCGTGAAGCAAATTGCTGATGTGCCGATCATTGCATTAACAGCCACTGCCACCCCCAAGGTTCAAACGGATATTCAGAAGAACTTGGAAATGAAGAACGCCCAGTTTTTCAAGGCATCGTTTAATCGGGATAATTTGTTTTATGAAGTGCGTCCCAAAAAAGATGCGCTGAAGCAAATTGTGCAGCATGCGAAGAAGAATGTAGGAAAGAGTGGCATCATCTATTGTTTGAGCCGGAAGAAAGTGGAGCAAACGGCGGAATTGTTGCAGGTCAATGGAATTAAGGCATTGGGATACCACGCAGGAATGGATGCCAATCAGCGAAGCCGGATTCAGGATGAATTCCTCATGCAGGACGTGGACATCATTGTGGCAACCATTGCCTTTGGGATGGGCATTGACAAGCCAGATGTAAGGTTTGTTATTCATTATGACATGCCGAAGTCATTGGAGAGCTATTACCAAGAGACGGGTCGAGCAGGAAGGGACGGAGGAGAAGGTCATTGCATCGCGTTCTACAGTCATCGCGACATTGAAAAGCTGGAGAAATTCCTGCAAGGAAAACCATTGGCTGAGCAGGAAATCGGACATCAATTATTGCAGGAGGTGATGGCCTATGCTGAGACGTCCATGTCTCGCAGAAAATTCTTGTTGCATTATTTCGGAGAGGAATTCGACGAAGTGAATGGTCCTGGGGCCATGAATTGTGACAACATGATGAACCCGCCAAAACTGCTGGATGGCCAAGAAGAGGTTCACTTGGTCTTGAGTGTGATCTTGGAACACAAGCAAAATTTCCGCGCGCCATTCGTTTCAGGGGTGCTCTGTGGGGTTGAAAACAGGGAGATTCAAGATTATAAAGGGACGGAAAGCTCATTCTGGCGCCGGGGTGTGGAACAAGACCTGCGTTATTGGAATGGCATCATTCGCCAGATGCTGGTGCTCGGGCTCATCCGAAAGGAGGTTGAAACGTATGGAGTATTAAAAATCACAGATCGCGGCATGGCATTTTTGTCATCTCCCCATCGGGTTGAGGTGGCCGAAGAACGAGATTTATCGGATGTAGACTACATAGATTCGATGAACCAAACCCGTTCGGGAGAAGGTGGAGCAACGGATGCCAAACTACGCTCTATGCTCACTCACCTGCGAAAAGAACTCGCAGATGAGGAATCGCTCCCTCCGTATATCATTTTTCAGGACGTTTCCCTGGACGAGATGGCCATTCATTACCCAATCAATGAAGATGAGCTTCTGCGAATCTCGGGTGTTGGAAGTGGCAAGGCCAAAAAATACGGGCAACCATTTTTGGAACTGATTCAAACCTATGTTGAGGAAGAAGGAATTGAACGCGATGCCGATTTGTTGGTTCGATCTTCTTCCAATCGCTCTTCAAGTAAAGTGCACATCATTCAGCGGATTGACCGCAAGATTGATCTGGGAGATATAGCCCGTGATTTGAATTTATCTCGTACAGATCTTTTGGAAGAAATCGAAGCGATTGCGTCAGCGGGAACCAAGGTCAATCTTGATTACATCTTGAATGATGCTTTGGACGAAGAAAGTTTGGAAGAGTTGTTTGATTTCTTGCGGGACTCCGAGGATGAAGCTGCGGACGCATTGATCAATGAATACAATGATGTTTATAGCGAAGAAGAATTGCGCTTGGCGCGGATCAAATTCTTGAGCTTGTTTGCAAACTGATCTAGAAGATCACGATCCTGCTTTCTCACTCAATTCAGCCCATGATTTGAGGGCCATTTGGATGGCAGCGGACATCATGAACAGGGCGAAAATCAGCCGCACGATAGTTGGGTTGATTTTCATCGACCAACGGCTGCCCAACCAAGCCCCCAAAAAGAAGGTGAGCGCGAGAATCATGGCGTAAGTCAGATTAACTTCTCCAGACTTGGCGTAATTCATGACGCCTAGGATGCCTATGGGCGGTAGCATCATCGCAAGTGAAGTGCCCTGTGCCATGTGTTGTGTAAGCCCCAGTCCATAGACCAAAGCTGGGACAATGATCAATCCGCCACCGATTCCGACGAACCCACCGGCGATTCCGGCAATGAGGCCAATCGCTAACAATAACAATACAGTGCTTACATCCATGGGGTCAAATTAAAAATCGAGGTGAAGGGATAGCGCGAAAATACGTTTTTGCCACCGCCCGTCATCGACCCCCCAGCACCAATCCGCTCGAACCCAATAACCCAATATTCGGGATCGGACACCAAATCCCGTTCCCCAGATGATTGGTTCGCGGTTGTTGTCGATGGTGACTGTGATGGGATTTTGGGTAACGGTGACTTGATTGAACGTGTTGGATTCGTCATATGGATGGAGTCCATTCCAGGCTGATCCAATGTCTGCGAAGCCGATGCATTGTAAATGTTGCATGAAATCAGATTCGACCGATTGGCTGGTGATGGTTGACCAAATGGGAACACGCAGCTCAGCATTGATGACTGCCATATGTGATCCATTCCTCGCATTTGTAGAAAATCCTCGCAGGGGAGTGATCCTTGTCTGATACGCGTACGGAATATTGGGATCAACAGGGGAGGACGGCGTTTGATTCAAGGAGAGCTGGTTGTCGACGCCCCCGAGAAAGTGGAGGAGTCGTTGGGATCCAACTGACCAGTCTGCTGCTGCGCGCACAGCGAAGGTCACGTCATGAAATAACCTCTCATAGTGACGAAAATCAAAACCTACGGTACCGAACGTGGTGTTGGTTGCTAGCGGATTGACCAAGTACTCCAACCAAACGCGGTAACGGGTTCCTTCGCGGATGTTGATGTTTCGTTCACGGGAATTGTCGAAGACGTAGGCCACTTCAACGCCCCCTTGCAAGCCGTACGTCGTTGGTGAAATCAATTGATTTGCATCGGTGGCGAGAGGGGTGTTGCGATCCAAGCGCGCAATCCCTTGCACACGGATGCTCCGAACATCGTCCAAAGGATAAGCCCATTGGCGTCGTAGTAGATGGATATGAGACTTCGTAAACGTTTGGTTGTTATTGGATGTCTGAATGGTGCCTTGCCTTTCGATGACCCAAGTTTTGTCTAGGCGGTGGCTTAAATCGGAATAAGCCAATGCATAACGGCTGTTTTCGAGGCTTCCGGATAAGCGAAACCCAGCAGAAAAGCGCCGGTCTTCAAAAAGGTCTGATATGGTTATTTTGGTCAATCCTCCGAGCCCTGGCTGCACGCTCGGGGCTCCAGTGTACGCTTGGTAGAAATTGCTGCCAAATGAATTATCGAGTTGACCTGTGATTGCTTCGATGGCATAATTCAATCTGTAATTCCGGGGTTTCGGCAATTTGAAAACATTCGTTGATTCGGTTGGACCATCGAGGGGAGCTGAGGATTGGACCACTGGTTCCGTGGTTAGATCATGTGCAATGGCATCTCTCGCTTGCCATGGGCCGAAAGTGTAATCCCGAAAATCTGCTTCCGTGGGATCGGGTTCCCAATCCCAGTCCAATTCAATGTCATCTGACGCTGCGAATGGCCTCCCTTCAACATTTGCCACGGATAATTCACGGGTTTCTTTTTCTTCAAGTTTCCAAAACAGGTGCCCATTCAATCGTGTCGTTTGCGCAATGACTCGATGTGCAGGGGATGTTTCTATAGAAAGGACTGGAACTTCATACTTCTCGGCCAATCGGGTTTCTGTAAACCACCGATAATGGATGGTGGTATCGATGGACGCGATGGCACTGTCACGCCATGAAAGCCATCGTTCCTGACTTCCATCTGAATGCTCAACCAGGTAGGTCAGCTGCTCATCCGATTGGAGTTGAGGGAGCCTTTCATCCAGATTAGGAGAATCCACCCAACGCAGGAGTTCGGGGATTTCTGCATCCCAATTCAAAGCAAAAATATCATGCGCTTTTGGCAACGCATTTCCCAACACATGGACACAAGGCATGGCCGTGGAAGTCCTATTGGAAGTGAACCAAATGGTTTTGCCATCCGGCGAGAAAAGAGGATTCAAGTCGTCAAATGCATCAGACCAGAGGGGCAAATGATTGTTGGATAGTACCTGGTATCGGAAGAGGTCCGTTTGCCCATTGAGTAGGCCACTCCAAATCATGGTTCGCCCATCAGGAGCGTAGGCCATACTCAAAATTTTATCTATACGAAATACTTCCTTCCTTTCGGTGTTGAGGGTGTTGATATCTACATTGATGAGGAAATTTCGGCTTTGCTCCTCTAGCGTGTAAGTCAAGATCGTTCCGTTGGGATGCCATGCCAGCACAGGATACGTATCATCTTGAACACGATCTATTTTGTGACCATGCTTTCCAAGCAACGTCATCTTTCCTGAAGCGAGCTCGCAGTGCCAAATTTTTATTTGACCTCGTTCTTCTGTGACGACAGCACAGACCTGGCCATTCGGGTGAAGGGAAACTTGGCGGTAATTCAAGTGTCGCTTCAGCGGTATGGGGAGATCACCCCCATTTTTTATCGATTTACGGAGGTCTTTTGCGGAGGAAAGGGCCGGAAACATGGCAGGATTGGCTTCACCTCCCAGGTGATATTGGCTCACCTCCAAGAGCAAGGTGCTCATGTCCATTCCTGTGGCATACTGAAATCCTTTTTCCATGCTTCGGCTTACTCGAGCCATATAAAGAACATTGGCTATGACGGCTTCGCCCATAACATCCGCTACGTATTTCCATACGGCATGTCCTGCCCATGGCGCAATCAGATCGGGCGCCCGCTGGGCACCAGTGATTAAATGGCAGCGTGCAGCGTCTTGCACGTGCATGGCAACTTCAGTAGACCACGGGTTGCTGATGTATGAATAAAGACCTTCCGTGAACCAGGGAGGAAATGAAATGAGAGTGCTGTTGCGCAACGCCTCTTTCCACTGCCCGCCATACATGGTTTGGTTGAAAAGCAATTCAGCCAAACCACGTTTAATGTCTTGACGAAGCAGTTCGTTTTCCCCTCTTCCATACAAGAATATTTTGGAACCGACCAACAATGCAGTTCCTCCGATATTGACATCCTCTGTGCTGGACCCTCCGATGTTCGATTGTCGAAATTCCTCTTGCTTGTTGAAGACGATGATTTGGACAGGGTACTCCAAATTTCGATCCATGATTCGTTCCACCTCTTGAGTCAAAGCAGGCCATTCAGAGACAACGCGCGATGCCAACGCTTTCCCTCCTTGGTAGTAATACACTTCCGCCCCTTGGGAAGGGAAATATTGCCAATTGAAATCTTGGTACTGCACGCGATTCTTGCCAAAGGTGACATTGGACCCATCGTGGAATTGCGCATGAACACTCAAAAAGCAACAGCAAGCGGCAAAGGCCACAAGAAAGAGTCGATTGAAATAGCTTTGCGATCGCATTCAACCCGAAATTACTGCCTGATGAGCCAACTCCACACATTTACATTCAATGCCTTTGGTGAACAAACGTATTTATTGGATCATGGCGATGGAGAAGCCACGGTTTTTGACCCTGGCATGAGTCATTCCGCGGAACGTGAAAGTTTCAAAAAACGTTGCAAAGAGCTTGGTGTGGTGCCTGTGCAATGCCTGTTGACCCATGCGCATTTGGATCATGTGTTAGGATGTGGTTGGCTGTTTGACGAATGGGGCCTTCAGCCTCGTCTTCATCCAACCGATGAGATCACGTGGGAACAAGCGCCGCGAGCGGCCGAACTTTACAGTGTGCCGATGGATCCGTTGCCACCCCGAGGGGAGGACTTGGGGCCCCACGGAAGTAAGGTGTTGTGCGGGGCTATGGAGCTTGAAGTTCGCTGCGCACCGGGCCATTCGGCCGGTCACGTGATTTTTGTTTGCCACGCTGAAAAATGGGTGGTCGGCGGGGATGTGCTGTTTCAAGGCAGTGTAGGTCGAACTGATCTGCCCGGCGGGGATGGATTGACCTTGGCCAAGAGCATTGAACAACAGCTCTATTCATTGCCGGACATGTATGAAGTATGGCCTGGTCACGGGCCTTCGACCACAATTGGATCGGAGAAATCCTCCAATCCATTTGTGAATGAGAATGGCGGGGGCATTCTGCAACGCTAGCTGAGCCATGGAAACCGGCCCACGTTCCTTTCTTTAGAATGCCAACTCCACTTGGAATCGGAAAATGTACCAACCCCAATCGGTGCCCTCGATTCGCTCCGTTTCAACCAGGTAACTGAAGTCGCTCTGAACCTTCAAGCTGTGTCCGACGATG
>JAPKCA010000052.1 GCA_028823145.1 Flavobacteriales bacterium | reverse complement strand
TATTGGGCCTCGTGGTCTTGTCGGCCGTTCTGGAATACCTGTTTTTCAAATTTCATTTGTCGGGTGACCAAATGGTCGTGCATCGCGGATTGTGGAAGAAAGAGCGATTGGTCATCCCCTTTGATCGCATACAAGCCGTTCATCTTCAGCAGAGTGCATGGCAGAGATTGTTTGGGTTGACCGGTTTGAGGGTTGATACGGCTGGAGGTTCAGGGAGTGAATTGGATTTCAGGGCTTTGAAGAAAACAGAGGCCATCGAGTTGAGGTCGATTCTCACGGGAGTGACCCAAAATCAGGCCCAAGGCGAGTCTGATCGGCCGCTGATGGCATTGGATATGCCCAAATTATTCAAGGTTGGCCTGACCCAAAATCATCTGAGGAATGGGGCAATAGCTCTTGGAGCATTGATGACCGTTGCTGAACCGTTGAATCGGATGATCGAAGCGTGGTTGGAGAGCGCGCCGGGATGGACAGGTCTTGTCATTTCTCTATTCGGATTTTTGCTCATCATCCCAGGGGTGATATTGTTCGTGTTTTTAGCCGTCCTGGCTTCTTTGGTGACCGCGGTCATCTCCTACTATAAGATGCGCGTTGATTTGGAAGGGGATGAGCTTTCGTTGGAGTCGGGATTGCTGAAGCGCAATGAATTCCGCATACCACTGCATAAGATTCAGCTTTTGGTATGGAAGAGCACGTGGTTGCGTCGTCAGCTGCAATTGGAGACCCTTCAAATCCACCAAGCCAAGGCACAGGCTGAATCTGGTCAAGGAGCGGTGGCACTGAATATCCCAGGGCTGGAGCATGATCAATCGCAGCGGATCCTGGATGCCGTTTTTCCTCGCTGGAATCCGAATCGAGTGGAACAATTCAAGCCGGTGAAACACATGAGGTATCGCCTGTTTGCAGCGGCCTTATTGCCGTTGATTCCTCTTTTTGTCGTCGGGGGAATGGGACTTGTATACCTCATGATTGCAGTCTTGTGGATTCTGTTTCGGTGGTATTCCACGGGTCGGAAACACGAATCGATCAAAGCGACTTCCAATGAGGCGGTCTTGGTCGTCAAGAGTGGTTGGTGGTTCCGTAAACGAGCTGCGTTGCAATGGCACCAGCTCCAGCGGGTGAGCTTCCATCAAAACATGTTTCATAAGCGGAGAGGGATTGCTCACGTGGGATTGCACACGGCAGCGGGAAGCCAAACGTTGCGTTTTCTAACGGAGGCCGATGCACGTCGTATCGTTAATTATTCGCTCTATTGCATTGAAAATCACAAAGGTTCGTGGATGTAATAGCGGGCTAAATGGTGTATTTTTGACCATGATGAAATTTGAATTCTCTGGGCTTGTTTTGGCCATTTTATTTGTCTTTATCGGATCCAATTCATCGTTTGGTCAAGGAGCTTTTACATTTATGCACGATGGGCTTGAACGTACATACTTTTTAGAAATCCCGGAAGGGTCGACAGAGGGAATGCCTTTGGTTTTTGCGTTGCATGGTTATTCAGGTGGGGCAATTACGATTTATTCGTACAGTGGATGGTCAGACATTTCTGCATCAGAAGGGGTCGCTATTTGCTATCCTCAAGGAACGTTGGATGATGTAGGTATTCCACATTGGAACGCAAATTTGGGGATCAGCTCAACGGATGATGTCGGCTTTCTGACAGAATTGGCGTTGCATCTCCAAGAAGAGTATGGATTCAGTGCAGAATGCACTTTTTCTTGTGGCTTTTCGAATGGAGGGTACATGAGTTATACGCTAGCCTGTGAAAGGCCTGACGTGTTCCGTGCCGTGGGGTCAGTCGCTGGTTGCATGAGTGCCTCGGATCAGGTGGAATGCAATCCTTCGGAAGTGGTTCCGGTGATCCATGTCCACGGAACATTGGACCCCACCGTTAATTATGATCAGGGCAGTCTATCAGGGCCTCCTTGGGGTGGAGGTTGGGGCGTCGTCGACATCATGGAGTTTTGGTCTGAAGCCATGGGCACGACTCAAAGCTCTGAGACACCTATCGACAACGTGGTGGTTTTAGATTTGACGACGGTAGATTTTATTCGCAACTACGGAGCGCCGGGTGGACAAGAATTCCATCACTACCGCGTCAATGGTGGACTGCATGATTGGCCCGATGCTTGGGGGAACCAAGACATTGATGCAACGGCTTTGATTTGGGAATTCTTCGCTTCGGTTTGTGCTGCTGGGCCTACGGATGTGGATACGGAACTGCTCTTATCAGAACCCGTATTGATTCGGGTGCTGGATCTGTTGGGACGCGAGGTCGAGGATTTGCCAGGTCAATTGCGACTGCACGTCTATTCGGACGGAACCGTGCGGAAGCAAGTACGATTGGCGGACTGATTGAGGCTCGCTTGGATTTGAAGGGACTAACTTGCGCTCAAATTTCGTGTGATCATGTTCAGATTTATTTCATTCGCGTTTTTTTTGGGTGCATTAAGTTTGGTCGTTTCCGCTCAAAACATCCTGATTTCTGAAGATTTCGAATCCAGTGATTTTCCGGAAGGTTGGTCACAGCAAACGTTGGCTTCTGATGGTGGTTGGCTTTTGGGGACAGCCGGAGCATTGCAAAGCGAGTGGTGGAGCATTGCGGATCATGGAAACATCATCGGAACCAATGACGATGCATGCGACTGCGACAAGAGCGAAGATTATCTCATCATGCCGTCGTTGGATTTGAGCACTATTTCCAATGCGATTTTGCAGTTTCAAGCGTTTTACGATGGCGGGACTTTTGAAGGCAGCACAGAGGTGGCAACCATCGAGTATTCATTTGATGAAGGAGATACCTGGAGCGTGCTTGAGGAGGTCGAAGGAAGCGAGGATGGGGCATGGGATTCACATTCAGTGAACCTTTCGGCATTGGTTGGGAATGCCAATGTTTGGGTTGCATTCCGGTACCATGATGACGGTGGTTGGATGTTTGGCTGGGCTTTGGATGATATCGTCGTATTCGAGCCAACTGGATTGGACGCAGCTATGACGGCATTGAATATTCCCGTCAATGTGGATGCGCCAGCTGAAGTCTTGATCGAAGGGACTGTTAGCAATGTTGGAGCAGATGCAATCTACAGCATGGATATATCCTGGTCAGATGGCACGAATGAATACTTGGAGGCTTATTCAGACATCAATTTGCTTACGGGAGAATCGATGGGTTTCTTGCACGCGAGTGTATTCAATATGGCGGGAGCAGGAAGCGCGACGCTTGAGGTGTCAGTTTCAAATGTCAATGGTGTGGAGGATGATGTTGCGGAGAACAATTCATTGACCCACACGGTATCCGCACTTGAATATGGTGTTTTGGTCGATGGCGGATTGGAGCGTGAATACATTTATTATCACCCGAGCAATGCACCGGCCAATTGCCCGTTGGTTTATGTGTGCCATGGCTATACGGGAAGCGCCCAGGGCATCATGGATTATTCGGAGTTCAATGCATTGGCTGATGAATATGGCTTCGCAGTTTGTTATCCGCAGGGGATTGACGATTCGTATGGCAATGCTTTTTGGAATGTGGGATACGATTTTCAAAACAATGAGACGGTCGATGACGTAGCGTTTTTGATCAACCTGACCGATCATCTGCAAGGCAATTATTCATTGGATTCAGAGTTGGTGTTTTGTACTGGAATGTCCAACGGAGGAGATTTTTGTTACTTGCTCGCTTGCGAGGCCTCCGAACATTTTCGTGCCGTTGCTCCAATTGCTGGAATGATCATGCAGGACATCATGGATACGTGCAACCCATCGCAAATGGTTTCCATTTTAGAAGTCCACGGTACAGATGACAACGTAACTTACTTTGATGGAGACCCCCAAAACCAAGACGATTGGGGAGCTTACCCAAGCATCCCGGAAACCATGGATTTTTTCGTGAACATGTTTGGTTTGGAACTTCTCGAGTCTTCCGTTTTCCCCAATGTCGTGCCGGGAGATGGCAGCACGGTTTCGGCTGATAAATATGGTCTCGACGGCAGTTGTCCTCAAGTTTGGCTGTACACCGTGGACGGTGGCGGACATGATTGGCCTGGAGCATGGGGCAATATGGACATCGATGCTAGCTTGGAAGCTTGGTTGTTTTTCCAGCAAATATGTGAGGGCACCACCGATGTGTTGTTATCTCAACCATCATCTGAGAAGAAGCTCATTTGCGTCCTTGATTTATTGGGACGAGAAGTGATGCCTAAATCGGGCGAGTTGTGCCTGTATGTTTATTCCGATGGTACAGTGGAGAAGCGTGTTGGCTTGATTGAATGATCGTCTGAGCCTCGGTAATTAGCCCGCTGGCGCATCTACAGCATGGGTGTCATACTCGGAGTTGCCAAATGCCAGAATGGGGTAAAAGACAACGCTCAAGAGAATCAAGCCCGCGGCAAACACATCAGGTTGATGGAAGACTCGGCTCAGGCGAACGGAATCTATGATGATTAGGATAAATATGCCGATTGTTCCAATGATTGGGACGATTCCTGCAAAATAAAGGAGTATCCACCAGGGTGGGCGACGTATAATTTGTGTGTAGACGTAAAGGTTGTAGAATGGAATGAGGACTGCCCATCCTGGCTGCCCTGCCTTCTCAAAAATTTTCCAACCAACAATCGCAAAGAAGATCCAAATACCAAATACGAAAAACGAATATGCAGCAACGGCTGCAGCGATTATTGACCAATCGAAATATTCCATGGGAGATTTTTTTGCATAAGTAAAGCGTTCGGAACCCGAAAAGCAAATATTGAATCCATCTCTTGTCAAGAGAGTAGGTCTTTGTATTCCTCGCCACATCGGATTGGTTTATCTTTTGCCCATGCTGAAAATTTCGAGTTGGATCGTGGGTGTCATAGTGTTTGGAGCAATTTCATGTCAATCGCCCGAAGCGGTCTCCAATAACTTCGCCACCGACGCTCGTGTCGCGAACGGAGAGACCTTGCAGGAGTTTATGCCTTTGGATTCATTGCTTTTTGAATCGGTGGATTCTGGTTTGATACCCGGTGGTGCTATGCTGGTCGTCCGCGATGGGCTCATCATCCATAACCGCAGTTATGGCTATTCAAATCCGTTGGACTCGATCCTGTTGGAGCCGGATGCGATATACCGAATTTGCTCGCAATCGAAGGCGTTGACGGCCACAGCGGCCATGGTGTTGTGGGAGAAGGGGTTGCTGGGCTTGGACGATCCGGTTTCCAAGTACATTCCTTCCATTGAACAAATGGGCGTGTTGGACTCCCTGTATGCCGACACGACATGGACGACCATTCCCAATGAGACGACCATGACCGTCCGGCATCTTATGACCCACACATCAGGGCTATCCTATGGTGAAATCGGAGGGCCGGTGTTCAATCAGATTTACCAGAAAATGGGTGTGGTCGATCTTTTTACCATGAGCCCCATTTCCGTTGAGGAAAACAGTGAACGCATCGCCCGTACTGCCTTGGTGCATGAACCGGGTGAACGTTGGATGTATGGTTTGGGCTTGGACGTTTTGGGGCGTGTTATCGAGGTGGCTTCAGGGATGACGTTCGATGAATTTCTTCGCGCGGAAGTCCTGGAACCCTTGGGGATGAACGACACGCATTTCTATCTACCGGAGGCCCTGTCAAGTCGACTGGTTCCGGTAATGGAGCCTCATAGCGATGGCGGATGGAAAATTCACGAACATCCGCTTTACAACATCGACTATCCGATGTCGGGTGCTAGGGCATTCTACGGAGGAGGGGCAGGTCTCTCCAGTTCGCCACTGGATTATGCGAAATTTTTGCAGATGTACCTCAATAAAGGCGTCTTCAACGGCCATAGAATATTGCTAGAAGCAACCGTCGATACAATCATGGCGGACCATGCTCCAGGTTTGCTGGAAAATTCTGGATGGAACCAAGGGCTGGCCTTTGGTGTGCAAAATGAAACAGGTGAGGCCAACGGATCTTCGCCGGAGGGTACCTTCTTTTGGGGCGGTTATTTCAACACAACATACGCAGCAGACCCCTCAACAGGAACCATTGGAATTTTCATGAAGCAGACGTATGGTGTGAATGATGCATCATCGGGCCAATTCACCAATTTGGTGTTTCAGCGATAGGCATTCACTCTCGAGTCCGTCCTCCCTCATCTGTAGCTGCATAGCGAGCTGCGACTTTTCGTAAGTCGAGAATTTGAGAATCACTTACGTCAAACGTTCTTTGGAAGTATGCGGCCATTCGCTCACCCATGACCTCTGATCCTGATGTGGAACGTGCTTGCATGATCACACGCAAAAACGGCATCATAGCCTCGTCCGCTTGGTCTGAAGATAAATTGGCCACGTTCATCAAGAGTCCGTGTATTTGCTCTGCATGTAAGCCAACTTGCTCATAGGCCGTTTGCGTGCGGGTCACTTCGGTGTTCTGAGTTCCTTCTTGGCTGAAAGCCAAGGTAGAAAGACTCATAAAGGCGATGGTTAAGATGTTTTTCATTGGGACAATGATGTAAAAGTTAGTTTCGGAATATGGATACAGAGCCGCTGCAATATTCCATCAGACCGGGTGTGTCCGTACAGGGATAGTTCTGAATGGTTAAAGTGTAGTAATACACTCCCTCAGGCAATTCGGTTCCGTCTTGATCTTGGCCTGTAAAGTGAGGGGTTTGCGGGTTCATTTCGTAAACCAATTGCCCCCAACGATTGTAAAAATCAATCGTGTAGACCAGGCAAGCGCCAACAGATTCGGGCAATTCGAATTCATCGTTGTAATCGTCTCCATTGGGTGTGATGACATTGGGCACGAAAAAGCCGTTGAGGTCCAACTCGTTTTGCAATAGCACAGGCTGACTGGACGAATAACTGCACCCGTAGATGTCAGTCACGGTAAGCCCCAATTCAAAATTTCCTGTTTGGTCAAAATAAAACGTCGGCTCGGGGAAGAGGGCGATGAGCTCACCATTTAAGAACCATTCGTAACCGTGATTAGAATCAGCATCAGGGGTCGTGCTGCTCAGTTGCAATTCGTTGCAAACCAACGCAAAATCAAACGTGGGGTCAATAGGGGTAGCAAGCACGTATGGTTGAACTTCAATGTTGGTGCATCCATTTCCGTCGGTAAACGTGTAGCTCACTTCATAATTCCCAGGTGTCGCTCCTTCATGATCCAAGGTGTTCCCGTTCACAAGGTCACCGCTAAGTGTTCCTCCGGCAGGGGTTGGGTTAAGCACGATGTCGCCATCGTATAGACAATAACCATCGGTTGTTCCCAGGCTGATGTCAGGAAGGGGTAGGATGACCAACTGGACCGTAATACTGCTGTCACACCCAGCAATCGTTTGCAAGCTGGAGGTGTAATCTCCTTCGTTGTCAACCGCTGTTCCATCTGGCATGCTGAAGGTTTCACCCGCACAAATTTCTGCTCCGTATGCGATGTTGAAGGTGGGGTTCAGGATGAGGTCGACGGTCACATTGCTATCGCATCCTAAAACCGTTTGTAGAGCGAAATCAAACACGCCAGAGTTGCTTGGATTGGAGCCGTCAGGGAAGAGGTAAGAGCCATCGTCGCAGGCATTGATGTTTTCTGCGATATTGTAATTTGGAGCAATGCTGACTTCCGTGGTGATGGTGCTGTCACATCCATTTAGAGCCGACAATACAACCGTGTAGATTCCTTCTTCCGTTACCACAGACCCATCGCCAAGTACGACAGGCTCGCCTTCGCAAAGCCCCAAAGCATTTTGAACGACTTCTGGCTGAAGAATACTGATCACGGTTGTGATGGAGCTGTCGCACTGCGCGTGATATGTTTCCAGGGTCACCGGGTATGTACCGGGTTCATTCACAACGACACCATCCGGTAGCGTGAAGGTTTCTCCCGCGCAAAGCGATAGCGGCATTTGGAAGTCATAGGTTTGCTGCTCGAAGAGATTTAAGGTCACGATGCTGTCACACCCCGCCACAGAGACGTATTCGGCTGTATATGTCCCTTCTTCATTGACTTCCGAACCATCTGGCATACTGTAGCTGCCATTTTCGCAAAAATACTCGGTGGATTCAATGTTCACCTGATAGAAAATGGTAATGGTCGTGTCAGAACTGCATCCTTGGGTCGTGCCGGTCACCGTATAGGTTGTCGTTTCCGTTGGAGTAGCGGTATTGTTCGGCCCGTAGCCGTTGCTCAACGTTTCGATTGGCGACCAAGAGTACTGGTCGGCTCCATTAACGGAAAGGGAAATCGGTCCGTCGTTGCATGAAATCGTTGTTGAAGCCGTCAGATTTAGAATCGGGTAGGGGACAACGGTCACCACCACATCCACCGTATCGGTGCATTCTTCAGTCGACCCTATGACGCTATAAACCATTGTAGAGTCAGGTGTTGCCCACACTTCGGGCCCGCTTAATGTGTCTAATCCGTAGGCTGGCCCCCACGAATAGACATCCGCTCCCGTCATGGTTAAGAACAAAGAGTCGCCCTGGCAATACAAAGGGTCAGCAGGTGTGACTTGCAATGCCAGCCCGCCTGCAGGCGTAATGCTGATTGAACCAGCAGAAGAAACATTTCCAGCGACACAGCTGAAACCAGCGGGACTCCAACTCGAGCCACCTCCGCCACCTCCGCCACCCAATGTGCCGGAAGCAAAGCAGTCGCTGCCACCACCTCCTCCACCGTATTTGCCACCGCCGCCGCCGCCGCCGGGCCCAACATTGTAGCAAGGGTCAACGCCCCCGTCTCCTCCAAATCCAAGCCCTCCCTGCTCCCCGTCGTTTCCACTTGCAATCCAAGGGGGGCCTCCATTGCCGCCCGAGGTACTGAGTCCTCCATTGCCGCCTTGCCCAAATGGGCTGTCCCCGTTGGATCCTGAAACACAGCCACCTGCGCCGCCCAAAGCATCGGTGTTTCCACCTCCAATTCCACCTCCCCCCGATGCGACAGCCGCTCGGTCCGCAAGTTCGTATGGAGCCACTCGGATGTCAGAACCTCCTCCTCCTCCACAACCTCCATTGGCGTTGTTGTTTGCTGATGCTCCCTCTCCTCCACCGTTGAACCCTCCTTGCGGACATCCTCCCACGCCCCCGACTCGAATTTCAATCACTTGACCTTCAACCACATCCAAAATCCCCGTTACGGTCGATCCATTTCCACCGCTGGATCCGCCTCCTTTGGCTCCTTTTAAAACAATCTCTAGTTGGTATACACAAGATGGGACCGTATACGATTCTACCTCTCCGGTATAGCCGAATGTTGTGGTAATCTGACCATTGGATTGTGTGTATCCCAGTAGCTGAAAGCAGAAGAAAAACAAGACAAACAAGTCAATGCGAAAAGCGGACATGAAGGACGGTTTGATGGCAAGATAAGGTTATTCTTGTTTCGGCTAAAAGGCCGTGGACAATTATCCGACATGCTGCCCATGCCTATTTATAGGCGTTTGGATTTCTATAAATCAGGTTGTGCCAAGTCGATTTCCCATGGGTCACTTCTGACGCGCAATGGAAGGCTCGGACACGCCCAATGAGTGTGCGATTACGAGCTTTGCAAACAAGCCCAAATAATGGGCTAAAAAAAAACGCATCACCTAATGGCAATGCGTTTCTATTGAGAATGTGAAGATTTCAATCTTCAGAAAAAACTTCTATATCAACTTCTGGCGTACGATTTGGCTCTGGTTGCACAGCCACGGTGGCTTCCTTGGAAGCTTGATCACCATATGTGTCTGTAACGGTGAGCTGAAATGTGTATTCACCAGGGGTAGCAGAAAAGGAAGTCATGATGCCGTCATCGGTTTCCAACTGTACGGATTCACCGTCCAGTTGTTGCCAGTAGAAAGCAAGTGAGTCAGCGTCAGCGTCATTGGATGACGTTCCGTTCATGTACACGATGATTTCGTCGGTACTGGTTTCGCTATCGTGTGGGATGGTGAAATGGAACTTAGCAGCTTCGGCCGCGGCTTCTGCTGCAGCTTCTGCTGCAGCTTCTGCGGCTTCAACAGCAGCAACCTCTGCAGCAGCTTCAGCAGCTGCAAGGCGTTCCACTTGTTCCATTTTTAAATATCCCAAACCTGCGATACTCAGCGCCAGAACGATGATTGTGATGATGCGTTCCATGGAAGGTGAGAATATGGTGGTCCGGCCGAGGCCGAACCACCTAATTCACAATTCAATTCTTAAATGAATAAGAAATGAATTACTTCTTCGTTAGAATATTCCACAGAATCAACAGGGCGACTAAGCCCACGAATCCACCATTTCCGAGCTGAGAAATCAGAGCGGTCAGGTTGTCTACAACGGTCATCCCCGGAAACATCTCTGCTCCGAAAACTACTTCTGTGACTACAGCCAAGGCTGCAAAACCAATCAACAACTGGGTCAAGCTTGAAAAGAAGCCTCCCATAAATTTGAAAACATTGTCCATGATGTAAAGGGTTTTAGGTTAGGACTGCAGCAAATATTCATGCAAAATCAGTCCGTGTATCAGGGACACAGAAATGTTAATGAACGACGCGTTGTTAACTTCTGTTGGCTTTATATAAAGTTGATTGATAGCCGTATGTGTGTTTCGAGATGTTTAGATCGGGTCTTGTACACAGGACATCTGGCTTCGTTTATTTCAACGAGATATTCAAACTGGTGTACGTTCCAAAGCATCCGTAACCGCTGCTCATATTGGAATAGGCTAAAAGTGGCTCAGAGAATAGACCAATGCCTTGGGGGTTCATTATTGCGTCAATCGATGCGTAAAATTGGGCGAGTTCAGGCGTGACGGCGGCAACTTCGAGTTGAATTGAAATATTCTCAAGCCCATCTTCTGTTTCAGAGAAGAACTCCAATCGGACCTCTAAGTCAATGAATTCCATTCCCAATGTTTCTGTGGATTCCTGAATGAGTAGTCCGGAAATAATCGAGAGGTAGGATGTTCTGGGGTCTTGATTGAATTCGCGATTGAATACAGCATACACTTCTTTGTCTTGCGTGTTCGTTTGGTCTATGACTTGTATGCGTACAAGGAATTGATCGGAAACATCGTCTCGGTCCGGAAGGTCTAGTGCAATGCCGATGGTTTGCTCTATTAGATAGTACGGGGTGCCATCAAAGTTGAATTCCTCTGTGGTTGGGTCTTGAATGTCTTTTGTATAGCTCACGATGTAGTCACCAGCGATGGTGTCCAATAGAGGAGGAATGGTTTGTTCAGCGCGGGTCGATTCAAACCCAGGACATTCGACATCCAGCGTCCAGGTGCCCCATTCCAAACCTGGATTGAGAAAAACATGGCCTATGCCACCTTCCCAATCATCGACTCCGCCCCATGTGTGGCTGGCTCCGTTGCTGTGGGTAAGCGTCATCAGCGCATTTTTTTGTTTCTCACTGCCGATGGTGTCCAAAATTCCCGCTGAGCTTTGGGTCCTTGCTACCAAGGTGTCGGCATCCCAGCGAGAAATCATGGTAACAGCCAATTTCGGTTCGTGATCCGGAAATTCGATGTCTTGGATCATGCCATTGGAAAGGCGCTCGCAACCAGCCAAGGCCAAGGCCAAAGCGCTACCGATCAGAATCAAAGGGATAATGTTCTTCATGTCAATTAAAATTCAACGCGCCAAGCCACAGATGGGATGATAGGGAAGATGCCGTATTCACGAATAACTCGCTGCCCGTCGTCATTGGTGTCCACCAAGGAGAAGAAAGGATTCAAATTGTTGTAGACATTGTAGATACTAAATATCCATGAACGGGAATAGCGTGCTTTTTCCTTGGTGCTGGTCAATGAGATGTCTGCACGATGATATGGGCTGGTGCGGTACGTGTTTTTCGCACTTGGCACTTCGATGTTGGCCCCGGAGAAGTTCGTCTCATCCATTGTGAAGCTCGCGGGTAAAAAAGTTCTGAATACGGATTCAGGTAACGTCAGTGCACGACCAGTTCCGTATACCCAGGTGGCAGAGATGTCCCAACGATCACTTAGTCGATGCATGACCACGATGGATGCATCATGTCTTCGGTCATACGTGTAAGGGAACCAATTGCCGCTGTTGATTTCGTCAAACCTCCGATTGGACCAACTTAAGGTGTAGCCAATCCAGCCCGTTGTTTTCCCGTTCTTCTTTTGCAAAAGAAACTCGGCTCCGTACGAATTGCCTTCGCCTTGCGTGACTTGATCCTCCCAATTCTCGTTGAGGCCTGAAGTGAAGCTTGCGCCTTCGCGGTAGCTCAGCAGTCCTTGCATGTCCTTATAGTACGCCTCCAGGCTAAATTCAATCTCACCGAATGTCTGGGCGACTCCTGCCGCCGCTTGCCAGCTTCGCTGCGGTTCGATGTTCGCAGTGGACGGAACCCACAAATCGGTGGGCAATGCCAGTCCTTCGTTGGTGAGTAGATTGACATATTGTACCATCGAGGCAAAGGACCCTTTCAGGGCCATGCCACTGGGAAGGCGGTAATTCATGGCCAATCGAGGTTGCAGGGAAGTGTACCACTCACCTTGTACGCGTAGAGCGGACCCATGCAGCCCAATGTTGACTTTTAGCTTATCCGACCATTGGATTTCATCTTCGAAGTAAGCGAATCCGTCATTGGAGAATACAATTGGAGAGCCCAGGATGGTATCGATGGGGGGGAATTCATCTCCAAAGTTCAATTGCAGTGTGGTCGCCCCAGGATTGAAATGATGTCGTGTTTGGTGCGCTCCAAAACGAATCATGTGGTTGGCGTTGGGGGCAAAATCAAAATCCATGCGCGCAGTATAGTCTTCGATGCCCGAGCGGTAGATCGAAGCGAATTGTGCATCGAAAGCTTCAGTGGTGTTCGAAGCCTCGATCGTTTCGCTGAACTGAATGCCAGTATTGAAAGCATATTCGCTTCTCGTAACCATCAAGTTGGAAAACATCCGAGGTCCCCATTCGTGGTTCCAACGGAGAGCCGTGACGGCGTTCTTCCAGTCCAATCCAAAGTCGATGGTAGAACTTGTGGGGCCAACTGTTTCGGTGGAGTTGAATCCAAAGTCATCCTTGCCATTGAACATGCTGAAATAAACGCGATCCCGATCGCCAATGCGCCAATTGATTTTGCCATTGAAGTCATAGAAATAATATCGGGGATCCGTGCTTACATCGTTGGCGGAGTTGTTGTCGAAGGATTGGATGATGGGGTTGAGGAGCAAATCCAAATACGTTCTCCGACCGCTGATCATGAAAGAAACCTTGTCTTTTATGATGGGACCTTCCAAGGTGAGCTTGGAGGAAAGAATGGAAATGGTGCTTGTTCCTTGAAACTTTTTCATGTTTCCATCCTTCATGCTGATATCTATAATGGACGAAAGCCGGCCGCCAAATCGAGCGGGGTATCCACCTTTTGTGATGGTCATGTTGCGCACGGCATCGGCATTGAAAACCGAGAAAAACCCAAATAAATGGCTGACACTATAGAGCGGAACGCCATCGAGCAACATGAGGTTTTGGTCGGGACTGCCTCCTCGAACATAGAGTCCAGAAGTTCCCTCGCCACCGGATTGCACGCCAGGCAATAGTTGCAGGCTTTTGAGTAAGTCAACTTCCCCTCCAATGGCCGGTAGGCGCTTGATCTGATCGATGGGGATTTCCATCTTGGACATCTGCACTTGGTCCTCAATGCGAGAAAAGGCTTCTCCTGTGACCACAGCTTCAGAAATCGAGACTCCCGCGATCAGATCAAAATTGATTTTGAGGTTCTTTTCTAGGATGATTTCAAACCGCTGGGGCGTGAAGCCGATGTATGAAACCAAAACTTCGTGTGTCCCTTCTGGCAGGGTCAGGGAATAGAATCCATAGGCATTTGTTCCCGCTCCGGAGGACAGCTCGCCACACCAAACGGTCGCACCTAAAAGTTGCTCTCCGTTGGAGGCATCGGCAATGTATCCGCTGATGGTGTGGTTCTTTACCTGAGTGCCTTGGGCATGACTTGCCGTTGCGAGAAAAAGAGAAAAAGAGCAGAAGGAAATGGCGATTGAAACCTTTATAGGCCGCATGGCATTGGGAATAAGGGTTGAACTTTATAAGAATATTGCCAAAGTTCCATTATTTTCTGATTGCGAATGAATAGCAGCGTTCAATTATTCTTTTTTTAACGAAATTGCACCTGAGAGCCGTGATGGGTTCCGAATTTTGGATTTTTCGTTGAACTAAGACCTCTTAAACCTGTCCGTTGAGAAA
>JAPKCA010000160.1 GCA_028823145.1 Flavobacteriales bacterium | reverse complement strand
GAAGCGCTTTCGGAGGGAAGACCCACATGAAGGATACCCTCATTTCCTGGGTGGGTCGTGTTGATTCCACAAAGCCCAAAACCATATCCCTGGAGGACACACTGGAGGAGATCACGTCCGGCAAATACGAGAGCCAGGTAGAGCGAGTCCGCGTTGCCTTCAAACGAGGAGGCAAAAAGGATGCTGGGCCCTTGAAGAGACAACTGCCTGCTGTCCTTTTTAGTGGGCGTTTTTCTGAACGCAATGACGAAGGTATCCAGCAGCACAGCGGCATTCTCGTTGCCGACCTCGATGAACTTGAGTGTCCCATCCCTGAATTGCGTAATAAGCTGAAGGAAGACCCCCACGTCATTTTCGTTTTTCTCAGCCCAACAGGGTCAGGTCTCAAGGTTGGATTCAAGGTACCTGCTGACGCTGATCGACATGCAAATTCCTTCGCTGCCGTCGCCGCCTATATGAAGCAGGAATATGGCGAGGACATTGATCCAGCATGCAAGAACCTGTCCCGGCTTTGCTTCACAAGCCATGACCCTGACCTCCATATCAATTGGGAGGCTGAGGAACTTGAGATCGGCAAAGCCAAAAAAGATCTGAAGTTGACAATGCTCCCCCCCAAAAACATTGACCTGCCCGCACGGCGAAAAGTTGCGGAGAAACTATTTAGCCCGGTGAATTGGGTCGATGACTCAACAGGCTATATCCAGTGCCCCGGTGAAAGTTTACACACCAACCCGGACAGTACCCGAGACTGCAAGATTCATATTGATGGAGTGCCGAATGTCTACTGCTTACATTCTTCATGCATACGCGAGGTGGATGCTGCCAATGTAAAACTCAAGAGGCAGGCACCTGCCACGAACCGGGTTCCTGAAATTTGGTTTAATGCCAACGGGAGAGAATACTGGCGCCAAAACAATCACGGTGGCTGGATAACCAACAATGAAACACAAGTTAGCCGCGTGCTTAGGAAGGCGGGCTTCTCACGAAAAATTAGAGATAATGAATTTGTGTCACCCTTGGATGAGGAGCTAATCGAGATACAAGAGGAAAAGGACGTTCAATATTCTGGACCACTGGCGGGTTTTTGGGACGGCATGCACGAAATTCATGGGAGGCGCATCCTCGTCACCGAATCACCTCGGCTAATCGAGCCAGTTCAGGGAGAATGGCCGATCCTCAGGCAACTTTTTGACGGTATTCTATGTGCAGACGGAATTGACCAGCGGCCATATTTTTTCGGTTGGTTGAAGGTCGCCATCGAGGCCCTGCGGGCAAGGAAAAGACGCCCAGGTCAAGTTGTTGTATTTTGTGGGAAAGCCCAAGGGGGCAAAAGTCTCTCCCAGAATTTAGTGACTCATCTCTTGGGCGGCAGAGTCGCAAAACCCTACCAGTTCATGTCAGCGCAGACCCCGTTCAATGGCGACCTTCTTGGTGCCGAACACCTTATGATTGAGGACGAACAGGCTTCTACAGCTATCCGGAGCCGCCGCGCGTTGGGGGCTGCAATCAAAGCCTTTGCAGTGAATGAGGTGCAGCACTGCCATGAAAAACACCTAAAAGCCTGTGAACTGACTCCATTCTGGCGGGTGACAATATCAGTGAATGATGAGCCGGAGCACCTCCAGGTCTTGCCACCCTTGGAAGATTCCCTGGAAGACAAGATCATGCTCCTCAAGGCATATAAAAAACCCATGCCCATACCCTCGGCCACCATTGAGGACCGAGAGGCATTCATGGCTACCTTAATGGCTGAACTGCCTGCCTTTGTGTATTTTTTGATTAATGAATTTGTTATTCCCAAGGAACTAGTTTGCCAACGCTTTGGCGTGACGCACTACCATCATCCTCTCGTGCTGGAAGCGCTTAATGTCCTCGCCCCTGAAGCCCGCTTGCTCTCGTTCATCGATGCTGTGCTGTTCAGTGGTCCGATTGAGTCAGATTGGGAGGGAACTGCTGAAGACCTACAACGACAGCTGAACAACAGTGACCATGGATATGAGGTTCGGCAACTGCTGAAGAATATCAATAACTGCGGCACTTATCTGGGACGGTTGGCCAAGCAGACCCCTCAACGGGTATTCAACAAGCGGACAAGCGGGAACCGGAATTGGGTGATAAAGCCACTCGGAGGCGACAATGACGGCATGACACCTAGTTTTACGTTTTCTAAAGAAAAAAAGAGTAGAGAGGAGGAGAGAATGGTGTGTGGCACAAAAGTAGAGAACTTGCCGTCATGCCGTCATGAGGAAATTGATTTACCCCTGCTAGAAAGTTTCTAAAATGGTTGGGAGGAATTTAACAGAAAAGTTGAGAACCAAAGGTTATTTGGTGGAATTGAGTGGCGATTGGCAGCGCGTGGATGTACGTGGAACCCAAAGTATACCCTCAGCATTGCGCGAGAGCATAAAGGCAAATAAACACGAGATTCGTCACTGGTTGGTTGCTGAAGCCTTTGCTGAGAAATTTCAAGGGAGGGTGATAATACCTCACGCAAAAAACAACACCTCGCTTCCCGGACGGCGTGAACCCTATCGGGGACTCACGTGGGATATGATCGATTAAAAGGGGGTGCCCTCCCCCAGCCGGAGCGCACATATCGCACCCCCCACCCCCCATTTACACCTCGCGCGTGAGTACGGGCCCTAATGGGCTTATAACTCCACTCACCAGTAAGACTTCAGGCGGAGCTGTGCATCCCACAGCAGCACCATCTGAGAAACAATCCATGCATAAAAAAATCCTTTGCATGATTATTGAGTCATAAAAGTTTGTTATTATCAAAGTAGAGAATCCTTCGGAGTGAGGCGGTCTCGCCTGTCTTTGCAAAGTTTAGACATTCTCCTGTTTTTCGAAGGGGTTGCGATGTTTCTACATCATCTGAAAA
>JAPKCA010000159.1 GCA_028823145.1 Flavobacteriales bacterium | reverse complement strand
CAGCGAGGAATTCGAAATATTTCGGGCCTGGAATGACAATCGCGTATTTGCCGGATTGCTCGTGATTTCGTCCTTCGAAGATCACCCGCCCATTTGGGTCTGTGATCGTTGTGTCCGCGTAAAACAACTTGTTGCCATAGTAATGCGCTAGATAAACGGTGTCATGTGACAAGCCCTCTATGGTGACATCAATGGAATAGGGAGAAGATTGACCAAAAACAACGCTTCCGGAGAGAAGCATTGCAGCAATCCATGTTGTCATACACTTTGGAAGAGGTGCGTTTTGATTCGTCATAATGTTCGAACTTGCATGTACAGCAAATTTAACGACTGCATGTGTGACGTTGGATTGCTGAATTCATAAGGATTCTCAACAAATGGATGGCAATAAGCATACCGTTTTGATTCTAGGGGGAGGATGGGTAGGGTTGCCAGTAGCTCATGAACTTCGAAAAGTGGGGCATCATGCGCGTGTGACCACCCGAAAAAGCCGATTAATCGAGACCCTCCATCGTCTAGATATGGAAGGGGTCGCATTTGATCTCGAATCTTTTGAATCGAGACACGAACGGGTTCATCAACTGGTTCAGATTGGAGAAGGTTGCTCTCATTGGTTATTGACGATTCCTCCTGTTCGGAACCAAACGCAAGAGTTTCATCTGAATTGGCACCAAGATGTGTTGGCCGCAGCATCGTTGTCAAAGATTGAGCGGCTGGTTATACTTAGCTCTACTTCCGTATACCCAGATGAGGGAAAGATGAAGGAAATGGATGCTCGAATGGATTCTATATCACCTCATTCGGGTTTAAGCTTGTTGGAATGTGAGTCGGTGTATGATGGCTCTCCTTTCAGTTGCTGTGTTCTGCGTCTGGGGGCCTTAATAGGCCCGGGAAGGCATCTGGCGGAGCGCGCGCTGAGAAGGGGCTGGAAAACCCCGCATAAGCGAATCAATGCCACTTCACAGCAAGATGCCATTTCGGCTTGTATTCATGCTTTATTTCAAAATGGCATGAGCGGACCATACAACGTAGTATCTCCGGATCATCCCACCTATGCTGATTTTGGGAAGACTTGCAGCAGTTTGGGTTGGCCTAAGTCATTGGCCGAAGCTTCTGCCAAAGAGCCTACAGGCCGGGAAGTGAATTCCGAAAAGATCATTTCAACTGGTTTCGAGTTTGAAACGAACAACATTTTGGAATGGGCGAAGTGTGCAGGCGGAATGCGCATGAAGGTGGAAGTACCGATCAGAGAGCAAATTTTGCGATGTGATGTCCACTATCGATGTAACGCGGAAGACATGTTATTGGACAACCCGAATGAGGTGGTCGTATTCGCACACGGTTACAAGGGTTTCAAGGATTGGGGAGCATGGGATAGAGTCATGGATCAATTGGCGACCTCCAATCGTTGGGCAGTCCGTTTCGATTTTTCCCACAACGGGGTCACCGAATGGTTCCCGGGTGAAATCCTTGATGAAGAAGCTTGGAGTCAGAACACCTATCATCGTGAATTGGAGGAGTTAGTAGCGGTCGCAAACTATTGGAATTTTCGGGGCTGTAAAGTTCATTTAATTGGCCATAGCCGGGGCGGAGGGATTGCATTGTTAGCTGCACATGAATTGGAAAGGAATGGAATCCCTCCGGCATCTTTGTCTTTGTGGGCAGCGGTTTCTGACTTTCACGAGCGGTTTCCGAAAGGAAATGATTTAAAAAAATGGAAAGAATCCAACAGATTTGAAGTCGTGAATCAAAGGACAGGACACGTGTTGGTTCATCCCTGGTCATTTTATACATCTTTCATGAATCGAGCAAGTGAGCTTGATATTAAAGCTGCCGCTTCAGAGTTGAGTATTCCAGTTTTGGTAGCACATGCCATGGATGATGAAGGCGTGAACCCTTGGGAAGCACGTGAATTGCATTCTCTACTAAAGAAGTCAACGCTTTGGTTGCTAGATGCAGGGGGTCACACTTTTGGAACCAAGGAGCCTTGGCCAGGTTCGGTCTTGCCACAGCCCATGTGTTCTTTGATTGAACGAACCCTAGAACATATTTCTGAGGCATAAAAAAGGGCCCACCATGTGGGCCCCTTTCTAATAAGTCTAAATGGAATTATTGGCTAATGACCAAGCGCTGAGTTGCGCGCTGGGTATCACTGACCAATTCCACAAAGTAAATACCATTATCGAGGTCCAATTCAACACGAGCTCCACGATCCAATGAGGTCATGTTTTGTTCCAATACCAATTGGCCATTCAACGCATGGATGCGCAAAGTGGCATCGGAAGGCTGTCCTTGAATGTTGATGTAGTTCGCAGCAGGGTTAGGACCAAAGGTGAACCCAATTTCGTTCGTGGCTTCTGCCACGCCCGAAGGAGTTGCCGTTGCAATCACATAGTCATCGACGTAGTAAGTCGGGAGATTTACACCATCTCCAGCTGCATAGAAATTGATCGCTCCAAAAGGAGAGTCAAACATGAAGTTTCCGACTGTAGTACCATCCACAGCAACGGTCACGTTGTCGCTGTCCATGTCCATTAAGTTAGATACGTGGAAC
Organism: Flavobacteriales bacterium; assembly: GCA_028823145.1. Classification (GTDB taxonomy): domain Bacteria; phylum Bacteroidota; class Bacteroidia; order Flavobacteriales_D; family Sanyastnellaceae; genus UA16. The sequence goes on along the minus strand of JAPKCA010000159.1, from coordinate 339 downwards.
CACGTGTCCAAAGGAAAGGATCCTGATCCAACTTCTGCGGCGTCCGCGATGATAATCATTGAACCGTCCCCTGCAAATGTGACTTCATAAGCCCATCCTACACCGGGTGCTTGGTCTTCTTGAAGATTGAAATATCCAGTTGCTCCTGTTGGGATATACATCCAAAAAGAACAATCGTAAACGTCTCCATCAAGTCCAGCAGTCATGATGACGTCCATTGGACCACCAGCAGGAGAGCCAGCATAAATTTTCAAAGAGTTGGCACCTTCATGGGCTTGTTCATCCGTGATCTGTGCATCAGTTAAAGTTCCAGGAGCATTGTCCCAAGTAGCCCAAACG
>JAPKCA010000051.1 GCA_028823145.1 Flavobacteriales bacterium | reverse complement strand
GTCCCTGAAGGGTCCATCGTCAGAATGGTAGCGTTGTGAATCACCATGTCGGCGTCTATGGACTGGAAATTGCATGCACTGAGTAGTGGGATGATGCAACACCAAATCGTTCTTTTCCACCTGAACGATTCACCACTGATAGGCTGTGCTCTTTTCATAGTTGTATTCTTCTCAGGTGATTAACCGATGCCTGGGCCGCAGGAGCAATTAAAATTTCTTGGATGCAAACGTGCTGAGGGCGATCAGCAATAAACATGACCGCTTCCGCAACGTCTTGCGACGACAAAGGTTCGAATCCCTGATACACATCCTCGGCCATTTGAGCATCTGCTTTAAACCGCACGTTGCTGAATTCAGTTTTAGCTGCTCCGGGTGCAACTTCTGATACTTGGATTCCACGGGGCAATAAATCGATACGCATCGCTTGGGTCAATCCAACCACTGCAAATTTTGAGGCATTGTAAACCGCACCTCCACCATAAGCTTGCCGACCCGCAATACTTCCCATGTTGATGATTTGCGATCCAAACCTCATCCGAGGAGCCAATTCCCGGCTAACATGAAGCAATCCTTTCACATTGGTGTCGATCATCCGATTCCAATCCTCATACAAACCTTCATCCAATGGCTCTTTTCCAACCGCAAGACCTGCGTTGTTAACGAGCACATCTGGAACCCAATCATCCGGAATGGAGGCCAACGCGTGAGCTGTCGCTTCTCGATCCCTCACATCGAATACCAAAATCATCAGCACAGCAGGCCCGACAGCAACCTTTAATGCATTGAGACGATCTTGTCTCCTACCCGTTAGAATCAATTGAAAACCAGCTTGAGCTGCGTGATAAGCGGTTGACTCTCCAAATCCAGATGTTGCACCGGTTATCAACATCACGCGCGCTCTATTTTGAGGTTCGTTCTTTTTCATCTCTATTTGTAAATCACAAGGTACATTCACAAAACCCTCTACATGAAACACTTTTACTTAACAGCTATGGCCATCGTCGGTTTCTTCTGCGGAACAAATATCGCAATGGGACAAGCCATTACCCACAGCATTTCTGAAATTCAAGGAGAGCTTTTCAGTTCTCCACTCGTTGGACAATCAGTCACCACAACCGGAATTGTCTACGCAAACAATGTCACTTCTGCGACTTCTGGAGTCATCGGCTATTTCATCCAAGATGGTGAAGGTCCCTGGAATGGCATTTTCGTCTTTGACAACACCCAAGCACCTAACATTGGTGATGAGGTTATTGTAGAAGGAGAGGTTGCTGAATATTATGATGCCACGGAATTGATCAACATCAGTTTCTTCCAAACGGTTTCCTCCGACAATGATTTACCGGAGCCTTCATTGGCCACGACAGGAGAGTTGTCCTCTTCAGAGGAATATGAAGGCTGCTTTGTTCGGGTCATCAATGCCACATGTGTCGTTCCCGATGCCGATTATGGCGAAGCCCTTTTCAATGACGGTAGCGGAGAACTCAAGGTCAATGATTACATGTACCTCCCCGAAACAGGTTGGGTGCTAGATGAAACGTACTCCATCACAGGTGCTATTCACTACACCTTTGAGGAGTACAAGCTTGAGCCGCGCTTTGCCGAAGATATCATAGCTGGTGTGGTCAACAACATGGACGAATTGGAAGTGCAGCCACTCGCTATTTTCCCAAACCCATCCCAAGACATCATTCGTATTGGAACGGAAGCCCCTGGCTTATTGACTCTCTGGGATCTTTCAGGAAGGGTGGTTTTGCAGCAAAACGTCCAGTCTATTTACCCAACCATTGATGTCAGCATGCTGAATACTGGTGTTTATCAAGTTGTGATGCAAGCGAAGAACACGAGATATCAAGCAACATTTCAGAAACTGTAACGGTTTAACTACTCTACAAAAAAGGCGACAATTGTCGCCTTTTTTTATGTTCTGTTTTTTGACTACTCCACCGGTTCTGGGGGAGGGAGGTCATTGACTTCCGGCGAGTCTTCAACCACTTTCTCTATGACCTCTGTCGTTTCATTCACCTTGCTTCCCTCATATAAGTCATAACCTACCCATCGACACTCCAACGGACCATTGAACATGGTCTCCCTTGAAATGTGCTTCAAACCAACACGCTTCATCGCATCGAAATCGGACGAAATAATCCAAGCTGTGAATCCTGGCCAATGATTTTTCAACCGATCTCCTATTGCAGCATACATGGCATCCAAATCATCCACTTCCATCCGCTCACCATACGGCGGATTCAACACCACGATTCCAGTTTCTGTTCTCGGAGTAATTTTAAAGAAATCTGATCTTCCCAGTTCCGCTCTTCCGTCCAACTCCATATTTGACAGGGCTGATCGCGTCTGTGAAATCGCACCGAAATCCCGGTCAGACGTATAAATAGGTGTCGGATTGAATTCGCACTCTGCCTTCAGGTCATCCCGCACATCCCACCAGACGTCTTCTTCAAATCCACGCCAATCCATAAAGGCGAATTTCCGGCGATGCCACTGAATCGGATGTCCATCTGCCAGCAGAGCCGCTTCTGTCGTAAACGTACCAGACCCACACATCGGATCGTACAAAGGGATTCCTGGCTTCCATCCCGCCTTCGCCAGCAAACCCGCTGCCAATACTTCATTCAATGGAGCTTTCGCACCAATCGGGCGATACCCTCTTCGTGCCAGAGGTCTTCCGGAAGCATCTAGGGAAATGGTCACTTGCGTGTTACTGATGTGCAAATGAATGCGTACATCCGGATTTTCTCGATCGACGTCGGGTCTTACCCCTGTCGCATTTCGGAAATGGTCCACGATGGCATCTTTCAATCGCAACGTAGCAAACTGGGAGTGTGTAAAGTGTTCCGAATGGGAGGTCACATCAATGGCGAAAGTTGAGTCCTCCGTCATCACTGACCCCCACTCCCATCTCAACGCTTCATGGTAAAGCTCATCCGGATGTTCCGCCTCAAACCAAAGTACCGGTCTGAGCACGCGAATGGCAAACCTGGAGCACAAACAGACCCGAAAAAGGGTCGGCATATCCGCTCCAAATTCCACTCCTCTTCGAACCATCACTAAATCGGACGTTCCCAATGAAATCAATTCTTCCTTCAGCAACTGCTCCATTCCAGCGAGGGTCTTCGCAAAATACACGGGCAAGCGGCTGGAAGCCCGCTCTTTCACTCCCTGTTCTGAGGAATTCACCTGATTTGACTTGTTCATCCTCCTTTGCGTTTTACTCGATAACCTTTTTCTTCCAAAGCCAAAATCACTTTTTCCCGGTGATCCCCTTGGATCAACACACACCCTTCCTTCACGCTTCCTCCCACACCACACCGCTGCTTCAACAATTTGCCCAGCGATAAAAGCTCATCTGCCGGCCCTTGGAAACCCTCCACAAAAGTCACTGGCTTTCCAGCCCGTTGCTTTTTACTTAGACTCACATACAGCACTTGCGCCTTTGAATCCAATGCAGCGGCAAAGACTCCTGCATCTGCAAATGGCGTCCATCCAGGATTCGTGCTAAACACCAATCCGTCTTTTTCCTCTTGGTTTCGGTTGGTATTTCGGTTGCCTTTGCCCATAAGAGTGGCGAAGTTAAGTCTTAGTTGTGCACCGCTATCTCATTAGGAAAAATCATCTAAATGTCGTATTTTCAATACTATGAACAAGCTCCACCTCAGATTCGTGCGATTCGGCGCCTGCATAAGCCTCGTCTTGTGGGTATCATCTGCGATTGGGCAAGAGGGGAACTGCATGCCACTGGACCTCGAGTACATCTGTCAGAACACAGAATTCATACAAACCGTCGCTTCCGATTGCGGCCTCGCTTGCTTGAGCGAGGGGGAGGTTTGCTTAGAAGCTTGTATGGAAGAACAATTGGGCAATGGTCTGACCAACCCTTGCATCGGATGTTTTGGAGACCAAGTCAGCTGCATTGTTCAAAATTGCTATTTCATTTGCGCCTTTGGAACCGAAGAAGCGTGCGCCGAATGCGCATTAACTAGTTGTGAGGCTGGATTCAACTCCTGTGCTGGGATTGTCGATGAAGACGCCGATACCTGGACCAACCTTTGCGACTGCAACGACTCCAATCCCTCTGTTTTTCCAGGAGCTGAAGGAACGGGGCAAGGTGTTGACAACAATTGCAATGGCTTATTGTCATCCGCAGAATTAGCCAATTGCATCGCCGACATCAATGAAGACAACATTGTTGGCACGGCTGATTTACTCATATTTTTGGGCACCTTCGATTGCGACGATGATTGCTATCTTCCTGCCGACCTCAACGATGATGGTTACGTTGGAGCATCTGATCTGCTGATTTTATTGTCCGAATTTGGACTCTATTGCCTTTGAAGCGAACGCCAAATCATGGCTTTAGCATAGTTGGTGTATTCTCAATACCTGCCGATGATCCACGACTTAGACGATGAACTTCTAGCATACGCTAACAGCCACAGCACGATGGAACCGGAGTTGCTCCAGGCGCTGAGAAAAAAAACATGGCAAAAAGTACTGACGCCTCAGATGCTCAGTGACTCCATCCAGGGCCGATTCTTAACGAACATGAGCCGAATGATTCGACCAACATCCATCTTGGAATTGGGGACATACACCGGGTATTCTACGCTCTGTCTTGCGGCTGGACTGCAGCCCCAAGGAAAACTGGACACCATCGAACCGAATGATGAATTAAATGCCATTCAGGATGAGTTTTGGAAAAAGGCGGGGCTATCAGACGTTATTCGAAGGCACAATGGTGAAGCCTTGCAAGTTCTTCCCAATCTACCTGGTCCCTATGATTTGATTTGGATTGATGCCGATAAGGCACGCACAGAAATCTATGTGGAAGCCGCCATTCAAAGAACGAAAATCGGAGGCTGGATCCTCGTTGATAATGTGCTTTGGTGGGGTAAGGTCCTGCCCGGACAGGGGGGGAATGATCCCATTGCCAAATTGTTGGAACGACTGACTACTCAGCTTGCCGAAGACGACAGGGTTCGCACCACGCTCCTTCCTCTGCGGGATGGGGTATTAATGATGGAAAAAGTTGCCTCTGATTAAGCAACGACCTCGGCTATGGCTTCTGCAGCCTCCTTCAGCAGGATGACCGAACGCACCTTCAACCCGGACTCATCAATTAATTTTTTTGCTTCCTGGGCGTTGGTTCCTTGCAAACGAACGATAATCGGCACTTCAATATTCCCCATGTTTCGGTAAGCATCAACGACGCCTTGAGCCACGCGATCGCAACGGACGATGCCACCAAAAATATTGACCAATATTGCCTTGACTGATGGATCCTTCAAGATAATTCGGAATGCCATTTCAACCCGCGCGGCATCCGCCGTTCCGCCAACATCCAAGAAGTTCGCCGGTTCACCGCCACTCAATTTGATGATATCCATCGTTGCCATGGCGAGTCCTGCACCGTTTACCATGCACCCGACATTGCCGTCCAATTTGACGTAATTCAACCCTGCCGCATCCGCTTCAACTTCCGATGCATCCTCCTCTGAAAAATCTCGCATTGCTGCGTAATCGGAATGACGGTACAACGCATTGCCATCCAGAGAAACTTTCGCATCGACTGCGATCACCCGGTCATCTGACGTCTTCAATACCGGATTGATTTCAAACATGGTCGCATCGCATCCCACATAGGCGTTGTACAATGATGTCACAAACTTGGTCATTTCCTTAAACGCCTTTCCACTCAAACCTAGATTGAATGCTACACGGCGAGCCTGAAAGCCTTGCAATCCAACTGCAGGATCAATGGACTCTTTGAAAATCAATTCAGGTGTGTCTTCCGCAACCGCTTCGATATCCATCCCTCCTTGAGGGCTGTACATAATGATGTTCCGGCTATTGGCGCGGTCCAACAATACACTCATGTAAATCTCTTTGGGTTCACTATCCCCCGGGCCATAGACATCCTCCGCAATCAACACCATGCTGACCTGCTTTCCTTGCGCATTGGTCTGAGCAGTCACCAAATGACCTCCCAAAATTCCGGCTGCCTTTTCCTTGACTTGCTCCAATCCCTTGGCGATGACGACTCCATGGGACCCCGTTTCCTGCACCGTTCCTTTTCCTCGACCTCCTGCATGGATTTGAGCTTTCAATACAAACCAATCGGTTCCCGTTTCTTCGGCCAACTGAATGGCAGCCTCATGTGCCGATTCGGGTGAATCCGCCACGCGACCGTTTTGAACGGCAACGCCAAAACTCTTCAAAATAGACTTGCCTTGGTATTCGTGAATGTTCATGCTCAATGCAGATTGGGTATCAATTTCGGCGCAAAGTTAGGGAACGAGACGCGGGAATATGCGTAGTTTGCACTCATGAATGAGTTGATGATTGAAGCACACGGCATCACCAAAGAATACGGGGACTTGAAGGTCTTGAAGGGAATCGATTTGCAAATCCCTTCGGGGCAAATCACCTCCATTGTCGGAGCATCTGGCGCCGGCAAGACAACTTTACTGCAAATTCTCGGCACGCTAGATCAGGCTGATCAAGGAGAATTGCGGATCAGAAACCAAGCCGTCTCGGGACTCAAAGGGAAAGCTCTCGCGGCCTTTCGAAATCAACACATTGGCTTCATCTTTCAATTTCATCGTTTGCTTCCGGAGTTTTCCGCGCTAGAAAACGTCTTAATGCCCGCCTGGGTTGCTGGTTTAGATGATAAAAAAACAAAGGATCGCGCAGCCGGTTTGCTCCGGGATTTAGGATTGGGCAGTCGGCTATCACACAGGCCTGCGGAACTGAGCGGTGGCGAACAGCAGCGGGTAGCGGCTGCACGTGCGTTGATGAATTCTCCCGCCGTGGTACTCGCCGATGAACCCACAGGCAATTTGGATTCCGGCAATGCCGAGTCACTTTTTGACCTATTCGTTGAACTGCGGAATCGCGAAGGACAAACCTTTGTTGTCGTGACCCACAATGAGCGTCTCGCCAAACGAGGTGACCAGATGGCTTTTATGGCCGATGGACTTTTGGTCCGCTGACAGAACCCAGAAATAGGTTGCATGCCGTGATTCTTGTATTTTTACTATGCACGCATAGGAAATAACGCTATCTTTAGGGCAATGAAGCCCCAAGACACCCTCGATTTTCATCTGCGTTGGGCGTGGGCCAAGCTCTCACGCTTCTACAGCGCGGAAGCTGAACGCCGAGGAATCCCTCTTTCGTACGTGTTTATTTTACTGCACACCGAGCGCGCAGGAACACCTTCCACGAAACTCGGACCAAAAATGGGCATGGAGTCTACAAGCCTATCCCGGACCCTGAAAGGAATGGAAACCTTGGGGTTGATCGAAAGAAGGCAGGACATCGAAGACAAAAGGTCCATGCGCGTTTACCTCACAACAAAAGGTGTCACCGCCCGTCGTGAAGCAAGGGACTTGGTCGTCTCTGTCAACGACCGCTTGAGAGAACTGATGGGAAGAGAAGCCATCGATCGGCTATTGATTGAAATGAAACGACTCAACGAGATCTTAGATCACCCCACACGCCTGCTGGAAGGAATTGAATTCCAAGCAGAGAAATCTCCAGAAATGCCCCATTCAGAATCATGACAAATACATCCATTCCTTTTCACCATGTGCGCCGCGTCGCGGTTCTCGGCTCCGGCGTCATGGGCTCTCGCATTGCTTGCCACTTGGCCCAAACCGGATCAGAAGTCCTCTTGATGGATCTTCCCTCCGAAAAAGGGCCACGGAATGCCATCGCTGCTGGACATCTGAAATCCGCCTTGAAATCCAACCCCTCTCCGATTTATTCGAAACGATTCACGGATCGGATCACCACCGGTAATTTCGATGACGATCTGGTGAAAGTTGCCGATTGCGATTGGATTATTGAAGTCATCGTAGAACGATTGGACATCAAGCAGCAATTGTTTGAACGCGTTGAGAAGGTTCGAAAACCCGGAACGCTTGTCACATCTAACACCTCAGGCATCCCAATTGCCCAACTGAATGAGGGGCGATCCGCTGATTTCCAAAAGCATTTCTGCGGGACGCATTTCTTCAATCCCCCGCGCTACTTGCCTCTCTTGGAAATCATTCCTGGACCCAACACTGCACCCGAAGTCATTGATTTTTTCACGGCATTCGGTGAGCGAGTTCTAGGAAAGCAAGTCGTACTCTGCAAAGACACCCCCGCATTCATCGCCAATCGGGTGGGCGTTTTTGCTATACAAGCCCTGTTCCATGCTGTAGAAGAAATGGGGCTTAGCGTAGAAGCCGTGGACAAGTTAACGGGACCCGCCATGGGCCGTCCTAAGAGCGCAACATTTCGCACATGTGACGTCGTCGGGCTCGATACGCTGATTCATGTCGCCAACGGCGTTGCTGACAATTGTCCTGACGATGAACGTCGGTCGGCTTTTGCCATTCCTTCGTATGTCCAACACTTGGTTGACAGCGGTTCATTGGGCGCGAAATCTGGGGCCGGTTTTTACAAGAAAATCAAGAACGATCAAGGCAAGAGCGAAATCCTCGTTTTGGATCTCAAAACCTTGGAGTACCGAAAACAGGTCAAACCGAAATACGCCACGCTGGAAGCCGCCAAGCAAGTAGATGCACTGCCAGCACGAACCAAGGTGCTGTTCGAAGGCCAAGACGAAGCCGGAACTTTCTACCGTCGGATTTTCGCAGACGTATTCGCTTACGTATCGAATCGCGTACCTGAAATTGCGGACGAGCCTTACCGAATCGATGACGCTTTGCGCGCTGGGTTCGGTTGGGAATTGGGTGCATTTGAGAGCTGGGATGCCGTAGGGTTTGAAGCCGGCATGGCAGCCATCCAAGAACGTGGCCTGACCGTAGCGCCATGGATTTTAGAAATGCAGGCGACTGGACACACCACCTTTTATCGCAACCGCGACGGAGTGAGGGAATGCTGGAACCCTGCCAGTAAATCATACGGGCCCTTACCCGGGCAGGAAGGACGCATCGCCTTGGGCTGGCTTCCCGAATCAGCAACGGTCTGGTCGAATAGCGGCTCCACCATCCAAGACTTGGGCGATGGCATCCTGAACATTGCCTTCCATACGAAGATGAATTCCATTGGAAGCGAAATTCTGGAAGGGTTGAATAAAGCCGTTGACTTGGCAGAGAATGATTCCAAATGGCGCGGACTGGTCGTTTCGAATGAAGGAGGTCAATTCTCTGCTGGCGCAAATATTGGGATGATCTTTATGCTAGCCGTTGAGCAAGAATGGGATGATTTGGATTATGCTGTGCGTGTTTTCCAAAACACCATGATGCGAATGCGATACAGCGGGATTCCGGTAGTCGCTGCCCCCCACCAAATGGCACTTGGCGGTGGATGTGAATTGTGCTTGCATTCAGACAAGGTCATTGCCCACGCAGAAACGTACATGGGCTTGGTTGAATTTGGCATCGGGGTGATTCCCGCTGGCGGTGGCACGAAGGAATTCGTATTGCGTTTGAATGATGAGATGCACGATGGCGACATGCGGATCAACCGATTGCGCGATCGCTTTTTGACCATTGGCCAGGCCAAGGTCTCAACCTCTGCCTACGAGGCATTCGAACACGGCTATCTCCGAGAAGGAATTGATGAAGTGGTCGTCAACCGACGCGATCAACTTGCACGTGCCAAACGTGCCGCTCTGGATTTAGCCGAAGCTGGATACACCCAGCCCATTGAGCGCAAAAACATAACGGTGTCTGGACAAGAAGGTCTGGGCATTGTCTATGCTGGTGCTCACACCATGATGAGTGGGAATTACATGTCAGAGCACGACCAATTGATCAGCGAGAAGTTGGGTTATGTGATGTGCGGAGGAGACCTCAGTGAACGGCAAACCGTATCAGAGAGCTACCTCCTCGATTTGGAACGAAAAGCATTTGTTGAACTGTGCATGCAGCGGAAGACCCTCGAGCGCATGCAAAGCCTGATTCAAAAAGGCAAAATCCTAAGAAACTGAAGCCATGGACGCATACATCATAGGCGGTTACCGCTCAGCAGTCGGTCGATCTGGACGCGGAGCATTTCGTTTTGTCCGCCCCGACGACTTGGGAGAACAAGTGATCCGACATTTGTTGGCTGATTTCCCACAACTGGATAAAGAGCGCATTGATGACGTGATCGTCGGAAATGCAACACCTGAAGCAGAGCAAGGCCTCAACATCGGTCGAATGGTCTCTCTCATGGGGCTCGATACCGAGAAAGTTCCAGGCATGACAGTCAACCGATACTGCGCCTCAGGACTGGAGACCATTGCCATTGCATCGGCCAAAATTCACGCGGGCATTTCTGATTGCATCATCGCAGGTGGTATTGAATCGATGTCGCCCATTCCTTTTGGTGGATGGCGAGTGGTACCCAACTCCCGCGTAGCCAAAAACAATCCCGAATGGTATTGGGGCATGGGACTCACCGCTGAAGCGGTTGCGAAAGAATACAGCATCTCTCGGGAAGACCAGGATGCGTTTGCTTTTGAAAGCCATATGCGAGCTGCGGCGGCCATTGATGGCGGAAAATTTGCTCCGGGCATTGCACCGATTACGGTAAATGAAGTTTATCTCGATGCCAACGAGAAACGCCAAGAACGCACCCACGTGGTGGATACGGATGAAGGTGTTAGGCGCAATACTTCGACGGAAAGCTTGAGCAAACTCAAACCAGTTTTTGCAGCAGGCGGAATGGTCACGGCCGGAAACAGCTCTCAAACTTCCGACGGTGCGGCATTTGTGCTCGTGGTGAGCGAGCGAATGCTAAAGGAACTCAATGTGAAGCCAATCGCTCGGTTGGCCAGTTACCAAGTCTCCGGTTTGGAGCCACGCATCATGGGGGTCGGCCCCATTCATGCTGTTCCGAAAGCATTGGAACGTGCTGGACTTTCGTTGCAGGATATAGGCGCCATCGAATTGAATGAAGCCTTTGGATCTCAATCCGTGGCGGTCATGAGGACGCTAGAATTGGATCCATCGAAGGTCAATCCAAATGGAGGGGCTATCGCGTTAGGGCATCCACTGGGTTGCACCGGTGCAAAGCTCAGCGTCCAGTTATTTCATGAATTGCGTGCCCGCGAAGAGAAATATGGCATGGTGACCATGTGCGTCGGCTCTGGACAAGGGGCCGCAGGTGTTTTTGAACTTTTGAATTGAACTATCATGTCTGAATCTACTCAAGTCATCCGAGGCGGGGAATTTCTTATCCGCGAAACCACTGCCTCCGAAATTTTTATTCCGGAAGAATGGACAGAGGAACAATTGATGATGAAGCAAATGACGTTGGATTTTGTCGCCCAACGTATCCTGCCAATTCTCGACCGAATTGAAGATCAAGAAGAAGGCCTGGTGCCTTCGTTGATGGAAGAAGCCGGAGAGTTGGGACTGGTCGGAAGCTCAGTCCCTGAGATCTATGGTGGGTTGGGACTCGACTTCAAAACCACCATGCTGATCACCGAAGCGATTGGCGGAGCCCACTCCTTCAGTGTCAGCTTTAGCGCGCATACTGGCATCGGAACATTGCCCATCCTCTATTATGGCAATGAAGCCCAAAAGCAAAAGTGGATTCCGGGATTGGCCAGCGGCAAGCTAAAAGGTTGCTATTGCTTGACCGAGCCAAGTGCGGGATCCGACGCGAATAGCGGAAAGACGAAAGCGACGCTCAGTGAAGATGGGAAACATTACATCATCAACGGGCAAAAGATGTGGATCACCAACGGCGGTTTTGCCGATGTGATGATTGTGTTTGCGAAAATTGATGATGACGAAAAGTTGACAGCCTTTATTATCGATGCCCATTCGGAAGGCATCAGTAAAAATCCTGAAGAGAAAAAAATGGGCATCAAAGGCTCATCGACACGGCAAATCTTTTACAACGACGTTCACGTACCGGTCGAAAATCTTTTATACGAACGCGAGCAAGGATTTAAGATTGCGGTCAACATCTTGAACATTGGGCGGATCAAACTTGGTGGAGCCGTTATAGGAGCTTCCAAAGATGCGCTGACCCATACCATTCAATATGCCAATGAGCGGGAGCAATTCGGTCGCCCCATTTCGAAATATGGTGCGATCCGTTACAAACTAGCTGAAGCGGCGATTCGGATTTATTCTGCAGAATCCGCTAACTACCGAGCCACCCAAAACATCGACGATGCCATTGCTGCGCTTAAAGCCGATGGAATGGAGCATGGCCAAGCAACCTTGAAAGGCATCGCCGATTATGCCCCAGAGTGTGCCATTATGAAAGTATTGGCTTCCGAAGTGCTGGATTACACGGTTGATGAGGCCGTTCAAGTATTTGGCGGCATGGGTTACAGTGCCGAAACGCGGGTGGAATTGGCCTACCGTGACGCACGCATCAACCGCATCTTCGAAGGGACAAACGAGATCAACCGGATGTTGATCGTCGACATGATCCTGAAAAAAGCTATGAAGGGCGACCTCGATTTGATGACCCCTGCCATGGCCATTTCAAGTGAGCTTACGGGAGTTCCCGATTTCGCGTCACCGCCATCCGATGTTTTTGAAGCCCATCTTGGTTTTGTGCGCAATATCAAAAAGGCCGTATTAATGGTCGCTGGAGCGGCAGCTCAGAAATTGATGATGAGCCTCGGGAAAGAGCAAGAGATCTTGATGAACATCGCAGATATGACGATCTGGACTTACACCATCGAATCAACGGTGTTGCGTGTCCAGAAACTCGCTGGCATTCGCGGTGGAGAGGAAGAGGTCGAGTTACAAAAAGCCATCATGCGGGTATACACATACGAAGCCTCCGAATGGATTCACAGTGCCGGAAAAGAAGCCCTACTTGGATTTGCCGAAGGCGATGAATTGAAAATGATGCTCATGGGTATGAGGCGTTTCTGTAAGACGGAAGACTTCAATACCAAAGAGGCGCGTCAACTCATTGCACAGCACCTCATTAAAGAAGAAGCCTACAAATTGTGAAGCTGTCTTTGTTTTAGGTGGCTCCGATGAAAATCAGAATGGCTAATTTGTTGACATCCTTGGTGCCAATTTTGGAGCAATGCGCGGAATGCAAGGTATTTTCGCTGCATGGCATCAAAAAAGATCATCACCAAGGCTTCTGAGAAGTTTTTCGAAGCGTATCTCAATAACGCGAGTCCCACCGGATTCGAGTCCAGCGGGCAACAACTGTGGCTTGATTATATCAGTCCCTACATCGATGAGCATATCGTTGATACCTATGGGACCGTCGTCGGGGTGATCAACCCTGAGGCAGAATACAAAGTGGTCATTGAAGCGCATGCGGATGAGATCAGTTACTTCGTGCATTACATCACGAATGACGGGTTCATATACCTCAAGCGCAATGGAGGCAGCGACCATCAAATCGCTCCATCTAAACGGGTAGACATTCACACCCCGAAAGGCATGGTCAAAGGGGTGTTTGGCTGGCCTGCCATTCACACCAGAACTCCGGGCAAGGAAGAAGCGCCGAGCATGAAGAACATCTTCCTCGATGTCTGTGCCAAAGACAAAAAAGAAGTGGAGAAAATGGGCATCCACGTTGGCTGTGTGGTCACGTATGAGGACACGTTTATGATCCTCAACAAAAACTGGTATGTCGGGCGTGCTTTGGACAACCGAGCAGGTGGATTCATGATTGCAGAAGTGGCTCGCCTCTTGCATGAAGAAGGAACCAAATTGCCTTTCGGCCTGTACATCACCAATTCCGTTCAAGAAGAAATTGGACTGCGCGGTGCTCAGATGATTGCTGAACGCATCCAACCTGATGTCGCCATCGTAACGGATGTCACTCATTGTACGCACACGCCCATGATGAACAAGATTGAAAACGGGGACGTGGCTGCTGGAAAAGGCCCCGGCGTTACGTATGGTCCTGCCGTACAAAACAACTTGTTGCAGCGGATCATCGACACCTCAGAGGCAGAAAAGATTCCGTTGCAACGGATGGTAGCCAGCCGTTTTACTGGAACAGACACCGATGCATTCGCTTATTCCAACAAAGGCGTTGCCAGTGCTCTGATTAGTTTACCCTTACGCTACATGCACACCACCGTAGAAATGGTGCACAAAGATGACGTTGAAAATTGCATCAAGCTGATTCTTGCAACATTGAAGAACATCCAACCCGGAGAGGACTTCAAGTACATCAAGTGAATTCAAGTTTGCAACAGTCGGTCGATTCGCTGTGCCAAATTGGACACTTCTTGTGTGGAGTCCTGAGCCAACGGATGTCCGCTTTCTGAAATCGCTTGAATTCGTCTAGCCAA
>JAPKCA010000158.1 GCA_028823145.1 Flavobacteriales bacterium | reverse complement strand
TGTGGGAAAAGGTTGGTCATCCATGCTCGGAGACTCAAGCATTATGAAAATGGCCACCATGCGCTTTTTTGTTATCGAACATTTTTTGGGAATGCTCATCGCGATCACTCTTGGCACGTTGGGACACAGCTTGGTCAAGCGCACGACAAATGACACCACCAAATACAACCGCCAATTGTGGCTGTTCGGATTGGCTTTGTTGGTCATTGTAGCAAGCATCCCTTGGCCTATTCGCCCGGGATTTGAGGCGCACGGATGGATCTGACTCGTCCCCGCATTTTTGTCATGATGGTGAGCGTTGCCCTCATCGCTATCAGCGCGTGCAACACTTCGCCATCCACGCCAACGGAGACGCGACTAAAAGCTCCATCGGCAGGTGAGATTCAGCGCGCCTATACCATGAAATGTTCACTGTGCCATGGCAACGATGGAAAGCTCATGGCATCCAAAGCCACTGACTTGTCCATTTCCACCATGACCGCTGAAGAACGTGTCGCCATCATCACCTATGGAAAGGGAACCATGCCTCCTCAAAAAGGCATCTTAGACGGTGCGATGATTACCGGTCTTGCGGAATACATTGAATCCTTCAGGGATTGATGGCTATGCTTGAGAAAAAACTATTTTCTACCGCCGAAGAACCCGAAACATGTGTTTTGGTCGGCTTGATTACTGGAAGGGCAACACGAGCGGCCGTAGAAGAATATTTAGATGAACTCGCATTCTTGGCGTCAACCGCCCATGCCACGACCAAAAAAGTCTTCATCCAGGGGCTTGATAAACCCGATGTTCGAACATTTGTCGGATCAGGAAAAGCGCATGAAATAAAAGAATATGTGGAAGAGCATGACATCGACATGATCATATTCGATGATGAATTGACCGCGACGCAATTGCGCAACTTGGAAAAGGAAATTCCGGAGAGAAAAATCCTCGACCGGCCCAATTTGATCTTGGATATTTTTGCTCAGAGGGCCCGAACGGCTCATGCTAAAACCCAAGTGGAATTAGCGCAATACCAATACATGCTGCCACGATTGACCAATATGTGGACTCACCTCCAAAAGCAAAAAGGCGGAATCGGCATGAAGGGGCCCGGGGAAAAAGAGATTGAAACAGACCGTCGGATCATTCGAGATCGAATTGCGCACCTCAAGAAGGATTTGGCGTCAATCGATAAGCAAATGGCTACCCAACGGGGCAACCGGGGAGCAATGGTTCGCGTGGCATTGGTGGGCTACACCAACGTCGGAAAAAGCACGATGATGACCTTGCTTTCAAAAAGTGAGGTGTTTGCTGAAAACAAGTTGTTTGCCACCCTAGACACCACCGTGCGCAAGGTGGTCTTACAGAATCTTCCCTTCCTCCTGACCGATACTGTAGGATTCATTCGAAAGCTCCCTCACCAGTTGATTGAGAGTTTTAAATCCACGCTGGATGAAACACGTGAAAGCGACCTGCTACTCCATGTGGTCGATGTCAGCCACCCCCTATTCGAAGATCAAATCTCGATCGTTGAAAGCACCCTCGCAGAAATTGGCAGCGATGACAAACCGGTTGTTCTGGTCTTCAATAAGTTGGATCTATTGGTAGAAGAGCCCTTTGGACCGACAAAAGAAGATCAAATGAATGGCATCCGCGCTCGATTTGAGGCCGCTGGACATCAGGTTGCTTTCCTGTCAGCCATTGACAAAACTGGGGTTGATGAGCTGAGAGCGCAGATTTACGAATTGGTCAAGGAGATTCATGTCCGCCGCTATCCCTACCACCAGTTTCTTTATTGAAAAGGCTGTCAAGTGTTATCAGGAGTTTCCGACCTTTGAAGCATGGGAGGAATTCGTCAAGAAAAAGTCGCTGAACTCATTCGCCGAGATTTAAGTGCCATCTTTCAACAGCGTGGTCGCGATTGGTTTGGTGGGATGTTTATTTCTGTTACTCAAGTCCGGATGGCCCCAGATTTGGGTTTAGCCAAAGTATACTTGAGTTTCATGGCTGTCCCTGACAAGCAAGTCGCATTAAAAGCGGTAAGGGAAGAAGGATGGCGCGTACGCAAAGGATTGAGCGACAAGATTGGTAAACAAGTGCGGATCATTCCAGAGTTGAACTTCTACCTCGATGACAGCATCGATTATTACGAAGCCATCAACGAAGCCCTCAAAACGTAAACCGTGAGACTGCCCGTTCGACTTGCCTGGCGTTATGCCCTCAGCCGAAAATCGAGGAGCCTCACTCACCTTATTTCAGGCATTTCCATGTTTGTTATCGCGGCGGTAACGGCAGCCATGATTGCCATATTGAGCGCATTCAACGGCATAGAGTCAGTCGTTTCTGATCTGTTTGGGACCCTCGATGCTCCGATTGCGTTGATTCCAGAAACCGGCCCCACTTTACCCGATAGCATTGGTACTTGGGCAACAGAACAATGGGGGATCCATTCTGCTGAACCCTTGATCTTGGCAGCCGCTCCGGTCATCGAAGAAGAATCTGTCGTTTCCTTTGGAACGGGGGCGCCTATGGTGGTGTCGGTCTTGGCTTTTGACAGCTTACTGTTTAAAGGGGCGCCCATCGAAAGGGCCCTGGCTTCTGGGGCTTGGGTTACCGAATCCATGGAGCTTCCATGTGTTACGCTTGGCATTGGAGTCCGAAACATTTTGGGGGTCGGCCGTGCCGCTGATGGCGCTGAGCGAGCCTATTTGCAGTTCCGCGCACCCATCCGAGGAATGCAACTTTCGAAGCACAAAGACCGCGCGTTTCGAACTGTTGACGCCCTCTCATGTGACAAATTTTCCATCAATGCTGACTTGGACAGCCGCTTCGTCCTAGCCCCTTTGTCGATGGCCCGTGAACTGTTCGACCGACCGACCGAAGTAAGCCGATTTGAATTGGCCCTCGCCCCAAATCACTCAGAGAAAGAAGTGGCTGATATTATGGCAGCGGCCATAGAGTC
>JAPKCA010000157.1 GCA_028823145.1 Flavobacteriales bacterium | reverse complement strand
GGGATTTGCAACTGAGGTGCAGGAGAACGAATTAGGTGCGTCTTGTATTGCAGCGCCTATCTTTGGACCATTCGATGAAGTTGTTGCGTCGATTTCAGTGGCTGGCGTGGTTCACCGTATGTCACCGAAGCGTATTGCTGAAATTTCATCAGAACTAACGGAGCGTTGTGCTCGACTTTCAAGGGAACTCATCGCGAAATGACTTCTTTACCCTTACACGTCAAAATTCTACACGCTGACCTGCGTCTATCGCTTGGTGAAGGCCCCGTTTGGGATTGCGTCGGAGGCTTTCTCTATTTCGTGGATATTGAAAGGGATTCAGTCTTTAAGCTTCAAGTTTCGACAGGCGATGTGGACATGTGTACTATCCGCAGGCCTTCCGCGATTGGCCTTTGTCGGTCTGGCAGGCTGATTATTGCCTGTCGGGCAGGAGTAGTTTTGTTGGACTTCGAAAACGGAACAGTCAGCCCGATGTGCAACCCAATCAAACATAACCCTCTTGCACGCCTTAACGATGGAAAAGTTGCTCCGGATGGTAGCTTTTGGGTTGGCTCTATGCAGAACAATATTGCTGAAGATGGAGCGCCCATTGAACTGAACTCAGACATTGGCGGCATGTTTCGCGTTACGTCCGATGGTCACACAGTTCCTCTTCTTCCTGAAACATTGGGTATTATGAATACCCTCGCATGGAGTCCAAACAATCGTGAGTTCTTCTTTGCTGACAGTATGAAAGGGGCTCTATTTTCGGCTGTTCATAATACTGATGGAACACTTGGTTCGATTAAACGGTTCAATACCGATTGCCCACTTGGTGTGCCCGACGGGTCAGCAATGGACGAAGAGGGTTATCTATGGAACGCGCGTTGGGGCGGCGGCAGTGTCGTTCGCTTTGATCCAAGCGGAAATATGGACCGAACCGTCAATATTCCCGCAACGAACGTAACGAGTTGCTGTTTTGGCGGACCGGATCTGAAAACTCTGTTTGTGACAACGGCGCGGTCAGGGTTAAGCAGACAAGCAGTCGACGAAAACCCCAACGAAGGGGCTCTCTTTGCGGTGGACTGCGGTGTTCGAGGAATGCCGATATCGGCCTTTCTAGACTAAGCCGTAGCCACGAAATTGACTTTGCATAAAATCGCAGATGATATGAAACTTGTGCGATTTGGCCCACCGGGCCAGGAAAAACCGTGAATTGTGGATCAAGAGGGGAAAATCAGGGATCTGTATTCGTTCTCTGATTTTTGAAAAATCTCCCAACACAGCGGCGATTTATGCAACTGCGTTGGGAAGTTCAGGGGAGATCAGGCGATTTCCTTTGCCGCTTCTCTGGCCGCGGCGATCGTTTCGTCCAAAACATCATCGGTATGTGCAGACGATACGAACCAGGCGCCACGCTCCAGAGTTCGCACGCCGCGTTTCAGCATTGCGTGGCAAAGTGCTCTGTACCGTTCTTTGTCTATTGCAATCAGGTCCCGATATTCCCGTGGCTTTTCAATCAGTCCAAGTCCAACATGAATGAAGCCAGGGAATCCGGCGATTGAGGCCTGAACACCAGCATCGGCAAGCGCTTTCTCGATCCCTTCTTGCAATTTAGTGCTTTTGTTATTGAGATCGTTATGGAAACCGGGCGCAGAAACACTTTCCAAAGTAGCTATGGTTGCCGCCATCGAAAGTATTTGAGAATTGTAGGTGCCACCGTGCAATACTCCGCCGGTGACAAACAGTTCCATGAGATTTTTAGGGCCAGTTATCGCTGCCACCTGAAACCCGTTTGCCATGGCTTTCGCGAATGTTGCCAGATGCGGAGTTACACCGAAATACTGTTGAGCCCCGCCGGGTGCGAGCCGGAAACCTGTAATTGTCTCGTCGAAGATCAAAAGCGTGCCATATTTTTCGCAAGCTTCTTTAGCGCCCTCAAGATATCCATCTCGTGGAGCAATTGCGCCAGAATTGCACATTGCAGGCTCCATGATTACAGCTGCAATATCGCCTTGAGCCAATCGTGTTTGGAGTAAGTCCAGATCATTCCAAGGAAGGATCACGAGCCCAGAAGAGGCCTCTTCCTCCTGACCTTTGGAGAGCGGAGTCACATTTGGAGCTTCCCTCGAACCCGCTGCTTCCAGCGACGGGGCGTTCGACCAAAGAACATTGTCAAACCATCCGTGGTAATGACCTTCGAACTTGATGACCTTCGTCTGGCCAGTTGCTGCACGGGCAAGACGAAGTACGCCTTGGACTGCTTCAGATCCAGAGCCTGAGAAACGTACGCGCTCTGCAACGGGGGCAATCTGGCATAATAATTTAGCTGCATCGACCTCAAGTTGACTTTGCCCACCTAACAAAATGCCATCATTCATGCTGGCTACGACTTTTTCACGAACAGCTGCAGGATTATGGCCTAAGATCATCGGACCCATGCCGCCGTAATAATCGATCAGACGGTTCCCGTCGACGTCATGGAGAATGGCTCCTTCTGCTTTTGTGAATGCTAAAGGCCCCGGCAACATACCAAGACGAAAATTGCTACTGACTCCACCCGCTAGGTAGCTGGAAGCTTCGGCGATAAAGTCTTCGGATTTTTTGAAAGAAAGAGTGCTCATTTCGCATTTGTTCCCTATTGTATAATTTAAATATAGTATTAATCTATAATATGAAACTTTACAATAGAGAACTCAATTTAGTGAAACCTATGGAGCTAATGAATTCTCTATTGTAGAATTCTCCTTCGAAGTCAGGAGTAGAACTGGACGCATCTCGGAATGGGGTAAATCCATTCGGGGCTTCATTAATAACCTTGCTCAAGCTCGTTGAAGGTATTGTTTCAATTGCGAGTGCCAACGGATTGGTATCACTCTAAAGTCGCAAGTCAGAATAGCGTGCACTTCTCGTCATTTACATTGCGCACAAGGGTGAAGCAGAATTTCTTCCTCCCAAGACCAACGCCGACCGCAGAACCTACG
>JAPKCA010000156.1 GCA_028823145.1 Flavobacteriales bacterium | reverse complement strand
TTCTGGACTACTGGATTTTTGATAAACCGGATGTGAGTGCAATCAATGATGATGACGGGAGGGTTGATTCCGGGGAGACCATTGATCTTGCGATTGAACTTAAAAATGCATGGGGTAAGGCGACCGATATCACACTGAGCATGACTGCCCAGAAAAAGGGTGCCGCAGGCCCTGATCCATATGTGGAAATTATAACGAAGAAAGTTTCTTATAGCCCTATGGGCCCTTTTAGTCGTTCTGATAATGGACTTGTTTACGATAAGGAGGGAAAAATAACGGGTGTTATAAATCCGATAAGATTTAAAGTGTCTCCAAACTGCCCCAATGACCACCTGATACCGATCACACTCACTCTGACAGCAAAAAATGATTTAGGCCCAAAGGATGGGTTTACTGAGGATCTGAATACTTACACATATATTCAAAGGTTCAGTGTTTTTGTCCAAAGAGGCAAGGAAGTGCCCCGTGTCATTTCTCGCGACACAACACTGACAAAGGATTTTTTCTGGATTATAAATCGACCTACATTGATTGAGGCTGGCAAAACCCTGACGGTGGGTCCAGGTACTCAAATCCAGTGGGGAGCGCCCGCAGTGAAGAAGGCTTACGAGTGGGACTGGAGAGCAAACCTACAGGCTGAGGGAACGTTTCTGGTCCAGGGCACGGCCGAAGAACCGGTTGAACTCTTCCCTTCCGAATTCCATGAGTGCTACACCATGATGCATGGAAATCTGCAGATGTCGCATGTGAAGATTACCAATCCTTACATGGCTGGAATGGATGTGACGACGGCGAAGAATAAGGGGTTTCCTACAGAGCGCGACTCATATATTGATCATGGTATAATCAGGGAAAACAACATCTGTGGCCAGCGTTGGATTGAGATGCCGATAATATCCAACTCTTTAATTGATTACAAGATGGGCAGGTTCAAATCTCCTGATGGCTTGAAGCTGGGTGAGAGATATCAAGAAGCATTTGAGCATTATTTTTGGGTTCAGAATATCAAGGGGTCAGTGTTTGAGCACGGAAGGGGGCCGTTCGGAACTGATGCAGAAAGCACATGTAAAGGTGTCACCTATGGGGTCAGACCGCCAAGCAAGATTGAAGATACGGTTTTCCTCCAAAACCATGTTAGGGATGAATTCGGGTTAAGTTCAATGTACTGGTTCAACGCAAATTCCTACAAGAAGGGTGAGTTTTCAAAACTTTTGGTGACTGATAGCAACATGGCTTCGGAGGATAATAATAACGTTGCGCCCATAATTGAGAACCTGGTTGCACGCGATGGCAAGACGTATGGTGTCATAAATACCAAGCAGTGGAGTGATCCTGGGCTGAACGGTTTCTACCAGTTGCAGGTGGCTCAAGCTGCTGCCGCACATTACAAAGGCAATGTACTTACGATTAATGATAAGGCGGAAAATGATTTTTTTGTCACCTATATCGATGAAAATTATCCCGGAACAAAACTTGGGATTGGGCTCAGCGACATTGTAAGTGAGGGAACGTTCTCATGGTCTAGTGGGGAGAGTTCTACTTACAGGAACTGGTTTCCTGGTGACAAAAACATCAAATATAGCGGGGATGCAATTTCACCCTGGCCATGGTCCGTCGCGATAGGAGAAACTGATTCGATCATCGATTACACAGGCTCGAGTTATATTAATAACTTGGTTGATGATAATCTGTATAGCAAATACGAGTCAGGCAAGAAGGGGTTTGCTGAATTTGTTGTGAATTTGAATAGGCCCGTTAAACCCCAGCAATTTAAGATCAGTTCGGGTTCTTCAGTCAGACAAGCCGATCCAACCAGTTATGAACTTTATGGGAAAACTGATTACAAAGTTCCCGGCGATGAGAGCTCCCTGTTTTCTGAGGACTTTGAAGGACTTACACTCGGTGCCCGTGTGGATGAACCAAAGACAGCTGACGGAGTCGTTGTACCACTGGGTAGTATTTCTATCCGTGAATATCATCATCGTGATACTAGCTCCAGTATCGATAATTTAAAGGCTTCCGACAGGCTGATTTCTCCCAACCCGAATTTTCCGAACGCAATACTGAGCGGTACGGCTGACTTTGAAGGAATGGCTACCAAGTTGGAATGGCCAGCTGGAGCTGATCCAGATGATCCCAACAGTGTTCCTAGTGGGAGTTCGTCAAATAAGGACTATTGGGGTTGGCAGGCTATTGGGTATTTGCATCCGCCTGAAACGGGTGAGTACAAGTTTTACATTGCTGCTGATGAATACTCTGAGCTGTGGCTGAGCACCGATGACTCACCTGATAAAGCTAAAAAAATAGCGAGCAGCCGCCAGGCCGCGGGCATAAGGGATTTTCGAGGACATCGGTTGGCGGATGAAGCAATTTCAGATCCGATTACGCTTGAAAAAGGGAAGCGCTATTTTTTAGAGGTTATCGTAAAGGAAAGGTATTCGTCAGACCACATGGCTGTGGCGTGGCAGATGCCAGGCGGCGATGCTCCGGGGTATGGTTCCGCCCCAATTCCGGGCAAATATCTGCAACCATGGACTGAAAAGCTTGATAAATACATAGCGTTCACGGAGGGAGAAAAGGTGTGGACCAAGATCGCGCCCAATGGGTGGAGTGTTGATGACAGCGCAGTTCCTGGTGTGAACAATCCGGACAAAGACGGGGTCACAGAATGGGCTGGTTGGAGTTTTCCAAACAAGGATTTCTGGGCCGGTGCTGGCGGAGGGTTAAGGGACAATTTTAGCAAGGGTCTTAATAACATTGCAGTTGCCGATGGTGATGCATGGGCTGATGACCCATCTCGGGAACATGCTCCTGTCGCAAAAAAGATAAATAATATCGAGGTCTACATGAATCATGCTGCCTCGGTGAACGTTGACCTTTCCCAGGTTTTCACAGACGAGGATCCGGAGGATGCCGACACGGCAATTGTCAAATCGATTCTAAGTAACAGTGACGAATCAGTTGCCACAGCCAAATTG
>JAPKCA010000050.1 GCA_028823145.1 Flavobacteriales bacterium | reverse complement strand
CTGCGCATCGTTTGGGGCAATGCCATGCCACTCATGGGTTCCTTCCATAAAGTCTACCCCCTTTCCCATGCTCGTGCGCATCAGAACTACCGTAGGCTTTCCTGAGCCACGATTGCCCTTTCCTTTAGAAACCGCCTGGCGTAGATCATCAAAATCGTGGCCGTTACATTCTAGAACGTTCCAGCCAAATGCCTCCCACTTTGCACGTAAATCACCCAAACTCATCACCTCGTTGGTCGGACCGTCGATTTGTTGTCCATTGCAATCCACAAAGCTCAGGATATTGTCAACCTGGTGATGCGCAGCATACATGGCCGCTTCCCAAACCTGGCCTTCTTGCAATTCCCCATCCCCATGCAGCGTAAAGACCGTCTGCGGGTCGCCATTGAGCAACTTGGCTTGAGCCGCTCCCAACGCTACACTCAACCCTTGGCCTAAGGATCCAGAGGCAATGCGAATCCCTGGTAGATTTTCTTCTGTAGCCGGATGGCCTTGAAGCCTGGAATTAAGCTTTCTGAACGTTGCCAATTCTTGTAAGGGGAAATAGCCCTTTCGTGAGAGAACGCTATACCAAACGGGGCTGATGTGACCATTCGAAAGGAAGAATAAGTCTTCGTTTCGACCATCCATGTCAAACGGTTCCGGTTGGACCTTCATCACTTCGAAATACAAGAGGGTGATGAGATCGGCACATCCAAGGCTTCCACCCGGATGACCTGATGCTGCTCCATGCACCATGCGAACGACGTCTCGACGGACTTGAGAGGCGATTGATGAAAGATCCTGTGACATGTTGAGATAACGGTTGAGTCGATTCTGTAGTATTGCAAAACTACCTCAGGCGTCCCATCGCCGCACCATCTTGTTAAGAAAGTGTGGGAAAGCAAAATTGACAAGGGAAGCGTATCTTCGTCACCCTTCAAAAACAGCTTCAATCGATGGCTTTAAAATGTGGTATTGTCGGATTGCCCAATGTGGGTAAATCGACGCTTTTCAACTGTCTTTCCAACGCCAAGGCGCAAAGTGCGAATTTTCCTTTTTGCACCATTGAACCCAACATTGGTATGATTACGGTACCAGACCCGCGCTTGGAATCGCTCAGTTCTATTGTGAACCCTCAAAATGTGGTTCCAACAACTGTTGAGATTGTGGACATCGCGGGGTTGGTTAAAGGGGCTAGCAAAGGAGAGGGTTTGGGCAATAAGTTTTTAGGAAATATCCGTGAGACCGATGCCATTTTGCATGTCGTACGTTGCTTCGAAGATGGCAATGTTATCCATGTTGATGGAAGCGTTGATCCAATTAGGGACAAGGAGGTCATTGATATGGAGTTGCAACTCAAGGATTTGGAGACCGTTGAGGGGCGAATTTCTAAAATCAAAAAAATCGCTGGAACAGGTGACAAAGAAGCTGCCAAGACTCTGGCCTTTTATGAAAAGCTAGAGAAAGCACTCGAGTCTGGGCAATCCGCTCGAGCCGTGGAACTCGAGGACCACGAAATGACGTTGATGAAAGAACTTCAATTGTTGACGGCCAAACCCGTTATGTACGTCTGCAATGTAGAGGAGGCAGCTGTGGTGAATGGAAACGCATATGTTGACCGTGTGAAAGAAGTAGCCTCGTCTGAAGGAGCTGCCGTGATGATCATTGGGGCGGCTATTGAAGCGGATATCGCTGAATTGGACGATTCTGAAGAGAGAATCATGTTTTTGGAGGACATGGGGTTGAAAGAGCCCGGGGTGGCCCAGTTAATCCGAAAGGCATATGAGTTGTTGAATTTAAAGACGTATTTCACTGCAGGAGTCAAGGAGGTTCGTGCTTGGACATTCCCCGATGGGGCGACAGCACCGCAAGCCGCAGGTGTCATTCATACGGATTTTGAAAAGGGATTTATTCGTGCGGAAGTCATGGCATATGAAGACTTTGTGACGCTTGGTTCCGAATCAGCCGTCAAGGATGCGGGGAAATTGTCCATTGAAGGAAAGGACTATTTGGTTCGCGATGGAGACATCATGCACTTTCGCTTCAATGTGTAATTTTAGAACAGCCCTCTCGCTTGTGGCGTTTTGCATGCTAATCAGCATGATGGCATGCAATACAAAAAGGGGTTCTGATGTAAATCTGGAAGCTGATTCAATCGAAAAGGGAGGGCTTGAAGGGATCCCTACGCAGATCGTTGACCGGATGAAGCGGCAAGAAAAAGACTGGAACAATGGCGACATTTCCGGGTTTATGAAGCATGCCTACGATGAAGATGAAGAACTCTTGTTTATTGGAAGCAAGGGACTTACTTGGGGTTACGATGCGACTCTAGCCAATTACCAGAAGAGCTATCCCGATCGCGATGCGATGGGGCAATTGACATTTCATAATTTGGAGTGGATAAGATTGGGCCAACACCACGGTTTCTTGGTGGGACAATGGCGACTTCAGAGAAATGATTCACTTGCATCTTTGGAAGGACACTATAGTTTAGTTTGGGAATTGAAGGATGAGCAGTGGCTCATCATAGCCGACCATAGCAGTTAGATTATGCAAGGCATTCTGACTCCGATCATCTTCTTGACGTTTGCTGTGTCATGGTGGGTTATGCAAAGCCCAGAGCGCAAGGAAAAATGGTTATTGCGGCCTTATATGGTCATCCATCATGGGGAATGGTACCGGATTCTTTCACATGCCTTGATTCATGCGGACATGACCCACTTGTTGTTGAATCTATTCGTCCTCTGGCAATTCGGCGGAACCGTTGAACGAACGGTACAAAACAACCAATTTCAAGGAGTTTTGAGCATTCCTTCAGATTGGATATTTCCTGTTATTTATTTTGGGGGTGTGCTGGCAGCTTCCATTCCTTCTTTGCTTAAGCATCAGAACAATCCAGGTTACGCAAGCTTGGGCGCAAGTGGAGCTGTAAGTGCTGTGCTGATGGCATTTATCTTGCTTTATCCCACAAATAAACTGCTGTTGTTCTTTGTCATTCCCATGCCAGCATTTGTCGCGGGCATTTTGTTTTTTGCATACGAACGATACATGAACAAAAAGGGGGGGACCGGCATTGCCCACGACGCACATCTATATGGTGCACTTTGGGGAGCGGGGTGTGTCCTGTTACTCGATTCATCAACCCTCTCAAGGTTGATTTCGGCATGTCAAATTCTTTTCTAACCCGGATTATTCGCAGGGATAATACGAAAGATGTCTTCGTTGGGTCGTTTCATGAAATAGCGTTCTCTCGCGAACTTTTCTAAAAGAGCTGGATCAGAAGAAAGCTCCAAAAGCTGTCGTTCTACGCGGGTTATTTCAAGCTCAAAATGCTGAGCTTCCTGGTGGATCTGATTCAACTCCTTTTGGCTTTTGGCCAAGTAAAATAAATCTATATCACTAATGAAGCTGACCCAAATCAAGCCAAACAAGGCCGTGATAAAATACCGATTCTGAAGGATCAGCAGTGAGTCTGACTTCCAATTAAACGTTGGTCTCATCTGCGGGTGCGTCTTCCGTATCCGGAGCAATTTCAGTGGGCAGTTCATTTTCCAAAGCTTCCGTAGCTCCTTCTGGGAGGGCCAAGTGTCCTCCCTTCATGACTTTGATGGACAAAATGGAATTGCCTTTTTTGAAATCAGCTCGGAGTAAGTCGCCTTCTTCAATTTTAGCATTGATGATTTCTTCGGCAAATGGATCCTCTAGGTATTTCTGAATGGCACGCTTCAAAGGACGTGCACCAAACTTCTCGTCATATCCCTGTTCAACCAAGAAATCTTTCGCCTTTTCAGTGACTTCAATCCCGTAACCCAAATCGTTGATCCTTTGAATCAGAGATCCCAATTCGAGATCGATGATTTGGTGAATGTGCTCACGCAGCAGGGTTTTGAACAAGACCACATCATCAATACGATTCAGGAATTCAGGACTGAACGCACGCTTAAGCGCCGTTTGGATCACTGAATCCCGGTTGGATGTTTCATTTTCGGTTCGAGCAGTGGTTCCGAAACCAACCCCGGTTCCAAATTCGGCCAATTGCCGAGCACCAATGTTGGACGTCATGATGATAATGGTGTTTCGGAAGTCGATCTTCCGACCCAAGCTGTCCGTCATTTGCCCGTCGTCCAATGCTTGAAGTAAGATGTTAAACACGTCGGGGTGTGCTTTTTCAATTTCATCCAGTAAAACAATGGAGTAGGGATGTCGGCGCACCTTTTCGGTCAGTTGACCGCCTTCTTCATATCCGACATACCCCGGAGGAGCTCCAATCAATCGTGAGATGGAGAATTTCTCCATGTACTCTGACATATCAATGCGAATCAGGGACTCATCGGAGTCAAACATGAATCGGGCAAGCACCTTAGCGAGTTGCGTTTTTCCCACTCCCGTTGGTCCCAAGAAAATGAAGGAGCCAATAGGTTTGTTGGGGTCTTTAAGGCCCGCTCGGTTTCGCTTGATAGCACGAGACACACGAACAATCGCATCTTCTTGACCAATGACCTTTCCTTGCAAATCTTCATTCATGCGAGCCAAACGGCCTGATTCCTTTTCGGCAATTCGCTGAACGGGGATACCGGTCATCATGCCTACCACGTCACCCACGTGATCGACCGTTACCGTCACACGTTTGTTCTTGCTGTCCTCTTCCCATGCAGCCTTTGCGGTTTCAAGCCGCTCGTTCAACGTTCTTTCCGTATCTCGCAAACGAGCTGCTTCTTCATAACGCTGGCTTCTGACAACGCGAACCTTCTCCTCCTTGATTTCTTCAATTTCTCCTTCAATAGTCAGAATTTCTTCTGGCACATGGATGTTGTTCAGATGAACCCGTGATCCCACTTCATCCATGGCATCAATGGCCTTGTCTGGCAAGTGACGATCTGTGATGTAGCGAGCGGTTAGATTAACACATGCCTTTAAAGCTTCATCCGTGTATGTGACGCTATGATGCTCCTCGTACTTGTCCTTGATGTTGTTCAATATCTGAACGGTTTCTTCGATCGTAGTCGGTTCAACTAGGACTTTCTGAAAACGCCGCTCCAACGCACCATCCTTCTCAATGTGCTGACGATATTCGTCCAAGGTCGTCGCGCCAATGCATTGAATTTCACCTCGGGCCAATGCCGGCTTGAACATGTTGGACGCATCCAATGATCCGCTTGCTCCGCCAGCACCAACAATGGTGTGGATTTCATCAATAAAAAGAATCACGTCAGGAGACTTTTCCAACTCGTTCATGACCGCCTTCATGCGTTCCTCAAACTGCCCTCTGTATTTTGTTCCAGCAACAAGAGAAGCGATATCTAAGGTCACTATTCGTTTGTTGAATAAGACTCGGCTGACCTTCTTTTCGATGATTCGCAAAGCCAACCCTTCAGCGATGGCGCTTTTGCCTACACCGGGTTCTCCAATTAAAATGGGGTTATTCTTCTTTCTGCGCGACAGAATCTGGGATACGCGTTCGATTTCTTTTTGACGACCTACGATCGCGTCGAGCCTGCCTTCTTCTGCCATTTTGGTCAAATCTCTTCCGAAATTGTCCAGGACAGGAGTTTTGCTTTTTGGGTCCACTTTTCGTGAAGAGGCTCCCTCCATATTGCCAGCGTCATCAGGCATGCCATCTTCTTCGCCAAAATCAGCTGCCTCAGCACGTGGTGGGGCAGAGGCACCACCTTCTTCTTGGATGATGCTCTCGTATTCTTCTTTGGCCACATCGTAGTCAATGTTGAAAGCATTCAAGGCCTTTGTCGCAACATTGTCCTCATCCTTAAGTATACTGAGAAGCAGGTGTTCAGTTCCAATCAGATTGGACTTGAATATTTTCGCTTCCAAGTACGTGATTTTCAAAATTTTCTCAGCCTGCTTGACCAAGGGAATGTTGCCAGCTCCAATCGACTTTCCTGCTGAGGGGCGTATGCTGCTTTCGATTACTTTCCGAAGTTTTTGCAAATCCACGTTCAACCCCTCAAGGATCCGAACAGCCGTGCCTTCACCCTCCCGGATGATTCCTAGCAGCAGATGCTCTACCCCAATATAGTTGTGCCCTAGACGAAGCGCTTCCTCTCGGCTGTATGTAATGACGTCCTTGACTCGCGGTGAAAATTTCGCGTCCATGCTCTACTATTTTCGCGCTGTGGTTAACTCTAAAAGATGAAATGACCTCACGATACGTAGGGCATCTCAGCAACGTCAACACAGCGCTTGTGATGATTCTTGATAAAACTACAACGGACATGGTCCAAACATCGTGCCGACTCTGCGGTTTATTCACATGTAATTGGGGAGATTTGTGAGTAATTGAAGCCCCCTAATCCGCCACTTACGGGGGTTATGAACGTATTTTCGTAGACTACCTGATAGCCCCATTTTGGGGCGGTATTGAAAGAACCTGACACGATGGCAGAAGGAGAGAAGATTGTACAGATCAACATTGCGGATGAAATGAAATCCGCCTACATCGATTATTCGATGTCGGTGATTGTTTCACGTGCGTTGCCAGACGCGCGCGATGGGCTGAAACCTGTGCACAGACGGGTGCTTTACGGCATGCTAGACTTGGGCGTATTGTCCAATCGTGCTTACAAGAAAAGTGCTAGAATTGTGGGAGAGGTCCTGGGTAAGTACCACCCACATGGGGATAGCTCTGTCTACGACACCATGGTGCGGATGGCTCAGAGTTGGTCCCTTCGCTATCCCATGGTGGATGGACAGGGGAACTTTGGCTCAATAGATGGGGATAACCCAGCAGCCATGCGTTATACCGAAGCACGTCTTCGGAAAATCGCTGAGGAAATGCTCGGTGACTTGGAAAAGGAAACGGTGGATTTTCGCCCCAATTTCGATGAGAGCTTGCAAGAGCCCATTGTGTTGCCGGCAAAGCTTCCATGCCTTTTGGTCAATGGAGCATCAGGAATTGCTGTTGGTATGGCAACAAACATGCCTCCACACAACTTGTCTGAAGTGGTGGACGGAACCATTGCATATATTCAAGACAACGACATCACAGTTGAAGGATTGATGGAACATGTGAAGGCTCCTGACTTCCCAACGGGGGGAATCATCCACGGAGTTGAGGGGGTGAATGAAGCTTTCCATACTGGACGAGGTCGGGTCGTGGTGCGTGGCCGAGCCCGCATTGAAGAAACTAAAAGTGGTCGCGAAGTGATCATTGTGGAAGAAATTCCATACATGGTCAATAAGGCTGACATGGTGCGTAAGACGGCTGAATTGGTCAATGAAAAGCGCATTGAAGGTATTTCTGAAATCCGGGACGAGTCAGACAGGAAGGGAATGCGGGTGGTGTATGAGATCAAACGCGATGCTATGGCTACGGTGGTCTTGAACAAATTGTACAAGTACACCGCACTTCAAAGCTCATTCTCCGTCAACAACATCTGTTTGGTACACGGGCGACCGCAGTTGTTGAATTTGAAAAGTTTGATTTCGAACTTTGTGGAGCATCGTCACGACGTTGTAACACGCCGAACCCAATATGATTTGCGCAAAGCCCAAGAGCGCGCGCATATTTTACAGGGGTTGATTATTGCTTTGGAGAACCTCGACGAGGTCATTAAATTGATCCGTGCCAGCGGAACACCTGAAGAGGCTCGAAACGGCTTAATGCTACGGTTCGAGCTGTCTGAGTTGCAAGCTCGTGCGATATTGGACATGCGACTCCAAAAGTTAACCGGTTTAGAGCGGGACAAGTTGCGTGCTGAATTCGATGAGTTGATGGCGGCCATTGAAGATTTGGAGGATATCCTAGCCCGTTTTGAACGCCGGATGGAAATCATCACCAACGAGCTACTCGATATCAAGGAACGTTTTGGAGATGAACGCCGAAGCGACATTGAATTCAGTAGCGCAGATGTGAGCATGGAGGATTTAATTGCAGATGAACAAGTGGTCATCAGCATCAGTCACGCTGGGTACATCAAGCGCACACGCTTGTCGGACTATCGATTGCAGAGTAGAGGAGGAGTTGGATCCAAGGGAGCCACCACTCGGGATGAAGATTTTGTAGAGCACATCTTCACCGCTACAAACCACAATTACCTTCTCATCTTCACGGCCAAAGGACGTTGTTTCTGGATGCGGATATATGAGGTCCCTGAAGGATCAAAGGTTTCAAAAGGAAGGGCCATTCAAAACCTGATTCAAATTGAATCGGATGATAAAGTCTTGGCATACATCCCTGTCCTTGATTTAAAGGATTCGGAGTACGTTAACAACAACTATGTTGTTTTGTCAACGCGCAAAGGATTGATCAAGAAGACGGCCTTGTCCGCGTACTCACGCCCTCGGACCAATGGCATCAACGCCATTACAATTCGGGAAAATGACGAGCTACTTACCGCGAAACTGACCAATGGTGACAACGAAATCATCATCGGTTTGAAGTCCGGTAAAGCCATTCGTTTCCATGAATCTACAGCGCGACCAGTCGGGCGAACAGCAATGGGAGTGAAAGGAGTGACTCTAGGAAGTCCAACTGACGAGGTCATTGGCATGGTGTGCGTGCGTGGTGCCGATTCTGAAATCTTAGTGGTTTCCGAAAAGGGATTTGGCAAGCGATCTGCCGTAGCGGACTATCGAATCACCAACCGAGGTGGCAAAGGAGTCAAAACCATCAACATCACCGAGAAGACGGGAAACTTGATCAACATTCTCAATGTGACCGATGAGGATGATCTTATGATCATCAACAAGTCGGGAATTACAATCCGAACGGGGGTTGAACTACTCCGTGTCATGGGAAGAGCCACGCAAGGGGTAAAGCTTATTTCTTTGCGAGGCAATGATGAAATCGCTTCGGTCTGTCGTGTCCCAAAAGGGGAGGAAGAAGATCCTTTAACTGAGGAAGATGGCGAATCCGAAAGCCCTGACACGGACCCTTCAGCTGAGGCACAAACGCCAGGCCCTGAGGAGTCATAAGCAGCTTTGGCATCATTTTAGCAAGAACCAAAAGAATCTATTTCAGTCCAAGATTGGGCCATCAAAATATTGAACCATGAAGATCGTAATTACCTTCATATTTATCTTAACATCCGCCGCTATGTTTGGCCAGAAACAAGTTGTTTCTGCTTTTAACGCCAACAAAACAGGGGATTATAAGTCAGCGGCTGGGTACATCGAGGAAGCCATCGGCATTGAAAAGGCAGCTGTCAAAGACAAAACTTGGCGCTATCGAGGGGAGATTTACCTCAACATTGCCAAAGACAGCGTGCTTTCTCAAGAATTTCCTCAGGCTTTGTGGATTGCAAAGGACTCATACGTTAAAGCCAAGGAATTGGACAGGAAAGGATCGTATGAACGAGAAGTCTTGATGGGGTTGGGGTTGGTGCAAACCACCGCAGGAAGCCAAGGGATCAATGACTATTCGTCAGAAAACTACAGTCAAGCTGCGCGCAAATTCGACTTAAGCGCACAAGTGGCTGGAATGTTTGATGTTTTGGATACCATGGCCATTTTCAATGCGGCCCTATGTTATGAGAAGTCCGGAGAAGTTGATTTAGCCATCGCTCGTTACAAGACCTGTGGCGCAAGCGATTACCAGGTGCCCAACGTGTACTTATTCGTAGCAAATCTGTTGCGTCAAGACACCATAACGGCTGGGCCTGGTGGCCGAACGGAAGAAGCCCTTGCAGAGTTGCAAGCTGCGCGTGAGCTTTTTCCGAGGGAACAGAGTCTCATCATTGAAGAATTAAACATCTATCTGGAGGAACAGGATTACGAGCGCGCTCAGACCAATCTTAAACTTGCAGCAGAAGTCGATCCCACGAATGAAATACTCTGGTTCAGTTTGGGAAGTGTATACGACAACCTTGAAAAGAGAGATCTCGCATCAGAAGCCTACTTGAAGGCCCTGACGCTTGAACCAACATACTTTGATGCGAATTACAACTTGGGAGCGATGTATTTTAACCAAGCCGTTCAGGGCATCAATGAGTCCAACGATATGTGGAAGCCCCGTATGTCAAAAACTGAAACAGCCAAGCAAAAGGAGTTGGAAAATTCCGCCAAGGAAATGTTTGCTACGGCCAAGCCGTACCTCGAAGCTGCTCACGCTGCCAACGCTGAGGATATAGACACCATCCGATCTTTGCGTGATATCTATGCCCGAACTGGTGAGGATGATCTCATGCTGAAGATGAGTGGTCTATTGAAATAAGCTTTATTAAGCCTGATCAATAAAGAAGGGAACCTAGATGGATTCCCTTTTTTTATTCGCCCATGTCATTTAACATAATAACTATTATCATTCAATCGGGGGTCCTGAATTATTTCAACGCCTACCATGATTACTCTCCGCAATGAGTATAGTTTCTGCACGTTCCTAGCTTCAGGCCTTGAACTCCAACGACCCCATAGCGAATGCGATCCAGTTATTCAGAATCCTTTATGCATCGTGCGGAAAACCCAGAAGTATAACCGCCATTATAAATGAGGACCCCATCCCAAACAGGTTCCGCTACCTTTATCCTATAGTAAAATCACATCACGATGATCCCTCCGCCGCTCACCCATATGCTAAGGGTTTTCGCTCTTTTGATGATGGGCGCCATTTACGCGCCACAATTCAATGCTCAATCCGCCGCCATCTATGACTTCAGCTTCGATGTCGCGCCTGCATTGCGAAATGAATTGCCTAAATACGATGCTGCAGGGCGCGCTAAAGGTGAATATGTCCGCGGTGAATGGGTTCCTGAAACGGTACGAGAAACACTGAGCTCGCGCTATGTCACGTCCATTTGCGAAACGTTGCAAGCAGCCTTGATTGATGTCTATGGTTATGAGGATGTAGCGGTTCTATATCCGGGCAATCTATCCATGACGATTCATCCGAGTCGAATGAACGGATTCCCTAAATGGAGTTTGAAAAAATCCATGAAAAAACATGCATCAAACCATTATGTTGAAT
Organism: Flavobacteriales bacterium; assembly: GCA_028823145.1. Taxonomy (GTDB): domain Bacteria; phylum Bacteroidota; class Bacteroidia; order Flavobacteriales_D; family Sanyastnellaceae; genus UA16. The sequence goes on along the minus strand of JAPKCA010000050.1, from coordinate 3,735 downwards.
GTCAGGTTCAAATCAAAGGACGATCCAGCGGAACATTGATCGTGATGAATAAGCAGCGTGAAGCATCATTGAAATTTGCGATCAACATTCAATTGACTGTATACGACACCGATGGGAACATCATCGATGAGAAATCGATTGCGATCTCAGACTTCACACGTGAGTTTCAAGACAGCCATGTAGCAAGACTGGAAGATGAGTTTACCCGGGTGCTTGGAATCGGACACTTGAGCCAGTCAGATATGGAACGTCTTTTCTTGAGCAGCTTGCAGCAGTTATTGCATTGACCTTTCACGCTACCAAAGAGTTACATCCCCAAAGTCTCCTTCCTCTAGCTATTTCATGTTTGCGCTAGAGGATTCTCAAAACTTCACGAAACTATTTGACTTTCTTTGACGTAAATTTGCATCGTCTACGGAGGTTTGGCAGAGTTGGTCGATCGCACCGGTCTTGAAAACCGGCGTACCGCAAGGTACCGGGGGTTCGAATCCCTCAGCCTCCGCAAAACATAAAAGAAACCGGTGCGTCAGCACTGGTTTTTTTGTTTACCATCGGTTGGTTTCCGAACGGTTTTCCCGATTCGATTCATTCGCTTCGCTACCAAAATACGTCAGCTCTTCTATTGGAGGGTAGGACACGATTGGGCAATGGAACTGAACTTCCATCGTTAACTTGTCCAACGAATGAATGCGAACTCCCCTCTCCCATCCTCTTGGTATGCTGATCCGATTTGGATTTCTTCAGGTGGAGAAATGGATTCAGAAATAATCCAAGCAGTTTCTCCTCACTTGGCAGACGTCCGTATCAAAGGGGTTCCATCTGCTACAACACCAGCATGGGCACTGCATGTCGGCTGGCCCGAGGATGCGGATGCAGAGGAAATTCGCGCAAGGTTGGAATCTTCCAAGCCACTTGTAATCATTGACCTTCCGCCGGGTGTAGATGTGAAATGGGGACAACCGTGGATAGGCCAACGTCGCCACACGCGCCAGTTGCATTGGGACACGACGGATGCTGGATTTGACCTAGAAGAGTTGCTTCCCGCTCATCGGCTAAAACAAATTCGGAAAGGAACTCGAACCGGTTTAAAAGTAGAATCAACCCGAGATGTTGATCGGGTTTTGGCCCTGCATCAACAAGCGCGGCAACGAAAGCAACTGAGTTCGAATGAAGGGGCTCTGCGACCGTTATTGGAGAAGGTTTTGCAGTCACCCCATCAATCTGCCTATATCGTGTTATCAGATGAAGGGAAAGACATGGCTAGTGCGGTGTTCTTGCACGAACGAGGGCGAACGATCTATGCATTCGGCGGACAAGTCCGGAGCAAACTATCTGGTCTGGCCTCTGTGATGTTAATCGATGCCGGAATTCGGGATGCTGTCCAACGAGAAATCAGTTGCTTTGATTTCGGAGGCTCCATGGATCCTGGAGTTGACAAATTCTACGCTGAATTTGGTGCAGAAAAGGTGGTCAAATGGAGGTATATGCTCTGCTCCTGGTGGGCACGGCCCTGGCTTCGTTTGATGCGTCCTGATTTGTTTCGCTATTAACTAGCGAACCAGCGTCAGCTCCCCTTCATATTCAAAGAGCTCTGAATCGCATACATGTTGCGCTTTGAATAGGATGTAATAGGTGCCTTCAGGGTGATGGTCTGCTCGCCAGCCTGCGCCGGCCTGTTTGCTTGTAAATACTGCATTTCCCCAACGGTTATACACCTGCAAATTATACGCTAAAAATTGCCCTGGGTCAGCGGACACAAAGCCAGAGCCATCTGGAGACTGAATGGCGACTGTGAACGCATCATTTTTGGTGTCATTGTTGGGAGAGAACACATTGGGCACGACATACTCCACTCCTTCCATTGGCTCAGGTACGTCCGCCTCAATGTCAAACGACGACGTGATGTCGCAAAACGCATTGTACAGGGTGATCGTTCCTGGATACAACCCCACAGTCGGGAAATAACCCTGCACTACTGGCCCCTCTTCTTCAAAAAAGTTCGGGAAATCCCAAGTGATTTCATCTGCCCCTCCTCCCAAATACTGCATCAACACGAATCCTGTGCTGTCGCAAAAGGAAATCGGTTGGATCACGAATGTTGAATCAAACGGATTGACTGGCAGAACGGTGACTTCCAAGGATTGGGAATCTGCACATTCTGATCCAACTCCCGCAGTCAATGTGACATTGTACGTTCCATAGGCCGGATAGGTGAAAACTGGACTAACTTCTGAATTGGGCAATCCAGCGCCTCCTCCAAAGTCCCATGAAAAGGGACCGCTCTCTGGGGAAAGGTTATCAAAAGCCACTTGAAGTCCTGTGCACGGCTCGGAATCGATTTCAAAAGAAGCCAATGGCAGTGCCGGGAAATCCAACCATTCATCGAAATTATTGATGCACCCAAAAGCTTCGGATTCCAACGTAACATGAATGGATTCGTTGGGAGGAAACCAAATTTCATCGGGATGACTCCCCGTTGCATTTGGTGGAATAGAATTCACCCCAAACATCCATTCCCATTCAATTTCAGGACTCCAATCTACCGTGTCGATGACCAATGATCCTTCCCATCCGCCATTTGAACAATGTAAATCATCGATCACGAACTCTGCTGTCCAGGGCTCCATTGCAACCACTTCAAAAAACAAAGAATCCGCACAAGTTCCCGTCTGGAAATACAAGCTCACTTGATAAATCCCTGCTTCATCATAGGTATAGCTCGGTTCTGCATCATTGCTTGTGTCCTCATCCGTACCATTGACACCGAAATCCCAGTCGTACGACTCGCTTGGGGTTGAGGTCTGATTAAACTGAGCGGTCAAACCAGTACAGGGCGCTGGCGGAACGTATAACGGGGCAAGGATGTTGCACGTCACCACATCCAACGTGAAGTCGCGTAGAATGGATCCTATTTGCTGACCATTTCGCCATTCCAACACACATATGCCCAAGGCAAATTTTCCCACCAAATTTGGGGTCCCTGTCAACAACCCCGTGGACGGATTGATGGAGAATCCAGCTGCAGCTCCTAGGGGAATCGTGTTGTTGAAACCAGCAGCCCAACCAACCATGGAATAAGGTGGTCCCGCAGGTGGATTTGGCGTTGGCGCGATATAAGACCCTCCCAAATAAATAGGGCACAACATGTAACTCAACGAATCTCCATCAGAATCGAATGCGCTGTTGTCCAATGAAAATGGGTAGTTGTTGCAAACAAAGGCTTGGGGCAATTCCTCGAATATTGGCGTGCTGTTTGGACCAATGTTTATCAAGTTTCCAGGAATCATAGCCGTCAATGTAAATCCCTGATCCTGAGGGTTATTCAAATTGGTAATGGCCGGAGATCGACAGCAACGCTGATGAGCAATGACGTAAGGTTGCTGACTTGGGCTCAATGAAATCGTGACGATGTATTCAGCACGTTCGATGCATAAATCATCTGGAAGAAAGGCACAGTTATTCGGATTCTGAGGGATGATATCTGTCACCAAGGCAGGATCTAAAGATGCATTTACCGAGGTGATTAAATTCGATCCTTGGTAAACGGCGATGGCCGCAGAGGCATCAAACCCAGTGCCATTTGTATTCGATGAGCTGCAATCACGGTAGATATAGCAATGCACCTCGAATTGCTGCAATCCTGCCGAATTCGTACCAACATATGTGTAGGTCATTTCCCCACCTACCAAATGAGTAGCTAGTGTTGGTTTGGCGTACGCGAAACAAATCACTATG
>JAPKCA010000155.1 GCA_028823145.1 Flavobacteriales bacterium | reverse complement strand
GGCATGCATGTCAATAATTTATCGAAATCAAGAACCATCTTTTTCCTTTGGTACGACTACTCCTGTCTGCGATGTGATGATGCTGTAATCCTCTATTCTTCTGTGCCTGGAGAAATCAAAAACAGTTGTTTTCCCAAAAATACAACTGTCTAAATCACAGGTGTGAACAATCAACTCATCCTCTTCAGTTTTTGCTTCTGCGACGATTTTTCCACCGGGATCAATAATCAGGCTGCCTCCTATCAAAGGATGACCATCTTCAATTCCAGCTTTTGCAACACCGACAACCCAAGTGCTATTCTGGTAAGCACCAGCCTGTTGCACCAACCGATTATGGAAGAGGCGGTCTTCCGAACCTTCAGCAGATTTCTGTGAATTGAAGGAGGGGGTGTTGTAGCCAAGGGTAATCATTTCAACCCCCTTTAGGCCCATCACCCGATAGGTTTCAGGCCAACGACGATCATTGCAAATGCACATTCCAAAAATGCCCCCCAACGTGCGGTAAACTGGAAATCCCAGGTCGCCTGGCTGGAAATAGCGTTTTTCAAGGTGTTGGAAATCTCGGTTTGAATCATATTCGCTGTGCCCCGGAAGGTGGACCTTGCGATATTTACCTGTGATGCTTCCGGATTTGTCCACGAATATGCTGGTGTTGAAGTGCTTTCCATCTGAAGTCAACTCGGCATAGCCGAAGGTGATGGCCATGCCGTAAAACTTGGCCTTGGTGAAAAGCGGAATGGTTGCGGCATTGGGCATTTCAGATTCAAACCATGAATCGATCTCTGCCTGATCCTCCATAAAATAGCGTGGAAAGAAAGTGGTCAAGGTCAACTCAGGATAAACGATGAGATCCGCGCCACATTGTTTTGCATCGTCCATCAACTTTATCATGCGCTTGACAACCTGCTCACGGGTTTCAGCTTTTTGGATTGGCCCCATTTGGGCCACAGCAACAGTAATATTTTTCATGATTGTGTTTATCTTCCTACACGATGTTCAAGGCGACTGAGTATTCTCACAACAGGCCACAGCATAATCAAATACATTACTGCAGCCAAGACAATTGGAGAAGAATGTCCAGCCCCCACTTTTTGGTCCAGTCAGTAAGTTAGTCTGACTGGCGTATGGCCCTACACCAAATTGGAGGCGCACCTCTCAAAGCTCAAAACCATTCGGATGCGGGAGGATCGGGATACCTGAGAACTTCAGCGGAATGGAAGCCCGTGTCGCCAAAGTCGCTGAAGGAGTCAACGGGTTCGGCAAGGCACAAGGGCGGCGCGCCCGCATGCTCATGCTGAGCTGTCCCTGAAAAGGATTCACGTGCAACCCCGCTTTTGCACGTGTGCAAAAACTGCCTTCCTCCGATCTTGCTTTCTCTCAGACAAAATCCCCTGTTTTCACGCCGTTTCCAGCACTTTTTGACTCTCGGGGATAAATACACATGTCGCATCGTACACGCCCGCAAGGCGATTGCGTCATATGCCAGACAGCCCCTGTTGTTGCGAAAGCAACCCCATTGAGTTCCGGTACGCCGGTTCGGATCCTGGGAGGCATGGAGCAGGCAACTCCACAGCCAGTGTTGTGTCGGGCACACGGCGTTGGCAGGTAAGAGTAATCAGCCCGTACCTTGAAACCGGGAACGTGCAGGCTCTCCTGACAACTTGGAACCTGCAAGGCCGGGCGCACTGCCCTGTGTGTGTGCTCAAGTGCCTGCGTTGGATGAAGCAGACTTTAAAAGCGTACAGCCCAACCGCGTTTTCCTTGCCTTGCAAGGTTGGTTTCACAGGGTGTGCAGAGACGGACCTCGTGGAATGCCGTGACACACTTTGCCGGAGGACGGGCAAAGTGTGACTTGAACATCAAAACCTGTGGAATGCCTGATTCATCAATTCAACTTGTTCCATCAATCAACTTTGATCACTTGAAATAGACTCCCATTGATGTTCGAGATTTTCTGCCGATCAAGAAAAATGACCTGAGAATGCACATTATCGCCCTTGCCGGGATTTGTAACGCTCAACGCCCCATTAGGAAGAGCAATGCGCATGACTGGACGGCTGGAGATCTGGCAGGATATTCCATTCGGGTTCCCGATTACCCATATCTTCTCAGGCGGCTTTCGACGACACGCATGGCTTTCTTGTTCAGAGAAATTGCTTTTTCATCAATTGTACTGCTCAACCAGACAATGGAATGAAGCCTCTTCCAAGTCATACTTTTAGCCCGTGCTAACCTCGTTTCAGTATCTATCAGTTTGGCCCCATTCCAGTGCATCTCCAAGATGGGCGAAGTATGCGGCAAGATTCTTTTTGTGGAATTTGTAAAAACTGTGGTACGATAGCTGAAGGAATCCCTCAAAAAACCTTTTGCCGTTGAACCTTGCCGTGTCCCTGACTTCATGCCTGCTGATTGGTCTGCTCACGGCCTCCCTCGCCTTGCTTTCGGGCTGCGAGGTGAAGAAGGAGGGAGTGAAGACGGCGCAGGTTCGGCTTTCGCTCGCCCATCAGGACGAAGCCGGACGCGCCCTCTCCCGCAGCGGAGGCCGCAACGAGAACCTCACTCAGGGGGTGCGGACGGAGCTGGTTCTCGCTGTACCCGCCAACACTTTGCCCGCAAAGAACTACTTCACCCTTCAACCCTATAGCCGTGGACTCACCAATCTGCTCGACAGCACGGTTTCGCTCAACCTGCCCCTCAACACCTCGCTGCGGCTGGCGGTCTTCCGCTTCCGCACCGCCTACTCGATCACGCAACTCAAAGCCCAACGTAGGAACTTCGATTCCTACGGCTTCTCCGCGCCCATCACACTCTCGGCCAGCCAAACCGACCTGACCGTCGAGATCACCATCCGCCCCAACGGAACCCCGGCGGTGCAGGTGGGGGGACTCAATGGCACAGTGAGCGAATCCGGAGGTCAGGCCACCTTCACCGTTGCACTCGCCACCGCACCGAAGGAGGACGTGCAGATCCCCCTCACGGTCAGTGACACCAGCGAGGG
>JAPKCA010000154.1 GCA_028823145.1 Flavobacteriales bacterium | reverse complement strand
GTATTTTTCATCCATGGTAAACCGAGTGCGTTCCCAATCGCAACTCGCCCCCAATTTCTTCAGTTGTTCCAGAATCACGCCCCCATGTTCATGGGTCCAGTCCCAAGCATGCTCCAAAAATTCATCTCGGGACAAGTCCGATTTCTTGATTCCTTTTTCTCGCAATCGCCTCACCACCTTTGCTTCCGTAGCGATGGAAGCGTGATCTGTACCAGGCACCCAACAAGCGTTTTTGCCCATCATCCGTGCTCGACGCACCAAAACATCTTGAATGGTATTGTTCAACATGTGTCCCATGTGAAGAATTCCCGTGACATTGGGCGGCGGGATGACGACCGTATAGGGCTCGCGATCATCGGGCTGCGAGCAGAAAAAACCATGCTCTAGCCAGTAGGCATACCATTTATCTTCGCAAGCTTTCGAATCGTACGTCTTTGGCAATTCCATATCGGGGTCGGCTATTTCAATGGGGCAAAATTCGGACAAAAAAGAAGTCGTTCCTCAATCCTGAGAAACGACTTGCTTTTACCCATCCACAGCGACGCCGCAGATGTCAGTTTAATTTTCACTCTTTGTTCACTGGTGCACCTGCAGCTGCTGGCTTCAAAGGAGCTCCGCCCAGTTGATTTGCATCTCCTGCTTGAACTTTTCCCTTGATCCGAATAACCTTGGTAGGTTCGTTCACCGCATTTGACGTGATGGTCACACTCTTGTTAATTGGGCCGATACGCTTGGTATCGTAACGCACGCTAATAATAGACGTAGTGCCCGGCATAATCGGATCCTTATCACACTTTGGAACCGTACAGCCACAAGACCCCTTGCAACGCGACATAATCAATGGATCTGTTCCCCCATTGGTCACCGTAAACTCGCATCCACCATCTGCCCCTTGGGTAATTGTTCCATAATCATGGACGTCCTTATCGAGAGAAATCGATGGTCCAGCGGTAAGGTCTTGAGCAACGGTCGCTGCCAACATACCAAAGACCATCAAGCAGGCTGTCAAAATTTGTTTCATAGCTAATTGTAATTTCATTTTCGGAATCTAAAGATAAGGACATTTGAACATTCAATGGATACAGGAACCATTTTTGAATGTGTTTCACCATCCAGTGCCCTAATGAACAAAACTATCTGCGAGAATCATGCCAAGATTAAAAAAAGAGGAGCACGCTATGCGCACTCCTCTTTCATCGAATCTTATGATTCAAATATTACTCGCAAGAGCTTCCGAAGCTAGACAAGAAGGCCAACAAATCTGGCGTTCCAATCGAACCATCGTCGTTCAAGTCACCTGGGCAGTCTGAACCAACGTTGAAGGTACAAGAGCCATCGTCATTGGTTGCCGCCGCATCATAGTTCTCAGCTGCCTCATACATACATCCAGCAGAAACTGCAGTTATGCAATAGCTGTCGTCTGACCCATTGAATGGGTTGTACTCGGCGAACATCGGATCACCACAACCAGGACACAGGTCACAGCTATTGAAGCAAGCTCCTGAAGTCGTCATGTTACCCGACACAGAAATTACGCGATTCCCACCGTTTCCACAATCTCCAACGCTTTCGTCAGAACCCCATGCATCGCCGTTGATGAACTTGTATTCATACGAGCCCGCTTGCATTTGGATCACCACTTGGTGGACACCATAGCCCGCGTAAGGAACAGCAACCGTTGAAGGATCCCATCCTTGGAAGCTACCTGCAAGGTGAACACCTTCAGCCGCAACCACTTCGTTTGACATGTTGACACGGAATGTCACCAAGTAAGCACAGCTGCCGTCATCGACGTTTGCACCTGCCTCATAGTTCTGCGCAGCTGCGTCAGTGCAACCATTGTAGTTGCAAGAGCCAGCATCCGTCGCTGTTTCGTCATAGTTGTCTGCTGCCGCATCTTGGCAACCGACCACTTCTTGGCAGTCCAATACCGTGTCTCCATCAGTGTCCGTGTAATCACAGGCCACACTCAAGTCGCAATAGTCAGTGAATCCACAAGCTGCTGGATTTCCACAACCGAAGTTGAAAGAAGTAATCGGTGCAGCCCACAAATAGCTCGCTCCAATGATTGGAACTGCTGATTGCCAAACCCCATTCGTTTCACTCAAAATCACCACCAACCCTGAAATCGGATCAACGAAGCGAATCAAGTTTTCACACAATGAAATATCAGCCATGCCAGCCAATCCTACCAAATCAGCCAACAATCCACCGGTTTGATCCGTGATGTTAGAGAAATGCATTGGACCATCTGTACCGTCGCCAAGGAAAACACCGTTTAGGGCTACGTTCGGGTTAACTCCTCCAGCAGCTTCACAAGTCGCTGCATAGACTTCGTTTACAGTTCCTGTTAGGGTTACACCAACCAACCAAAGTGATTCTGCTCCAGTAACGATGGTCGAAGATTCATTGAAGTCACAGCTACCGTCATCATCTGTTGCGGCTCCGTTGTAGTTGCAAGCAATTGCGCTAGTACATCCCATAACAACCAATGAATTGCCATCGCAGTCATAGTCCTCTTCAGCATACACACAACTTCCGTCGTCTGATGTGGCCAAAGCGTTGTAGTTGCAAGCCGATTCATCGTTGCAACCAGGACCCAAGGCCACAACTTCCAAGCTTGCTGCCAAACGAGGTGCCGTGTAATCTTGAATCTGATCGATCCAGAACATCGCTTCATCCTCACCCATGGTCGGGTTCAAAGTCAACTGTGTAGCTGCAATGCTCGTTCCGTTCGCGTCGTCCACTGCTTGGGTCATCGCAACGTCCCACCACTGCCAAGGAGCGCTATCATAAGGCTCTGTTGGAACACCGTCGACGTAGTTATTCAAAATGGGGAACAATCCATCCCAACCTTGGTTACCGAAAGCAACCGCGGGATCTACCAATCCAATCTCCGCAAATGAAGCATTGTTGTTGGTTGAATAACCATTGATTTCATCATGGATATCATACGCTCCTGAAACCTCAACAATCGGGTTACCGGTTGTCGGAACAATCAATA
>JAPKCA010000153.1 GCA_028823145.1 Flavobacteriales bacterium | reverse complement strand
GCTCTCAATCCCATGACGCGTCCGATCGGTTTTTATTAGCGGTGAATTGAAAAAAATTCGGCCCAACCGGGGCAAACCCCGGTATTCATGACCGCTTCAAAACCGAAATGTTCAAAAAGTAGGAAATTAAATACTTGTTGGGTATTTGCTCAGCGTTTTTTGTGAACCTCGAAGCGTCCCCAATGAACCTCAAACATTAATCAACGATTTGGAGTTGCTAGTTTTGGTTGGTTCACTATTATTTGGCCATTATCCGATCAATGAAACACCTCCTAATCACAATAATCGGAGCCGGTTGCCTCGTTGCTGACATAACCGCCGAGTCATCAACAGCCACTGTGGCAAAAATCATGCAGAGAATCAGTCGGCACTCGTTTCATCCTCTGCGCAATGGATTTACCCACGACCGCACCCTGAAGGAGAACGGAGTTGTGGATCTCAGAGATCAGGATTGGCAAATTCGGACACTGGCGGTGCGCGATCTTTTGCTGCTTGGGCCGGGGAGTTCGTCCGATGTTTCCGGATTTCTGGATCATGCCAACTTGCATGTGCGTCAGATTTCCGCCCGGGTGCTGGGATTATGGCGTCAGGAGCGTCATGTTCAACCACTGAAACAAATATTGAATCAGGATGCAGAACCCATAGTCCGCGCACAAGTCGCCTTTGCGCTTGGGGAGATTGGCTCACGAGCCGCGCTGGACTTGTTGCGTGAACGAAGCAAGTCTGATCCCTCTCGGGATGTGCAGCACCAGTGTGAATTGGCTGTCCACCAAATTGAGTATGGGATTAAACCGGAACAAAGTCTCCGCGAAGGATACCTGGCCTTGGATGAGAGGAAATTCAAGTCCGTTCGTGTTGGGAAATCTGCACCCGAAATTTCCCTGCGGAACACGGAAGGGCGATTGTGGAAACTATCTGATTACAAAGGAAAAAAACCGGTTTTATTGATTTGGATTTTTGCTGACTGGTGTCCTGTCTGTCATGGGGAATTTCATGAGTTGATTGAATCCAAGGATGCCTTCCAAGCTGCTGGAATTGAGGTGGTTACCATTGAGTGCCACGACCGTTATCGTTGCCGCGTCATGGTCGGCAAAGAAGGGGAACCTAATTATTGGTTCTCAAAACGGTCATTTAATGAGGAGTACATCGCTAAAATCTGGTGGTCTCATCTTTCCGATCCCGGTGGATTGGTTGGAAGTATTTATGGTGTTGATCCACTCGCTTTTGCCGTGCACTCAGAATTCATAAACCGTCCCACCACCATTATAGTGGACAAGATTGGCGTTGTTCGCTTCGCATACTACGGGACATATTGGGGGGACCGTCCACCAATTCGAAAAGCATTGGAGATGATCGGCGATAAACAATTCGAATATGTGAATCCCAAACGGCTGAAGCAGCCTTGATTTGAGCCCTCTCCTTATAGTTAACTCTAAATCCGATGACAGGCGTCTCAGCATGAAATACTTTCTACTCATAACAATCGCAGCCGTGGTGCTGGTGGGGTGTAGGGAGCTTTAAACTAAGTTCAAAATGAAAACACCTTGTTCAAACTGCAAGGAAATGGCCGAACTACTCATTGCCGTTGGTGCGGATATGAATGCGAAGGATGAGAACGGAGTGACTCCTTTGCATCTTGCGGCTGCTAAAGGTCACACGGAAATCGCCGAAGGTGCGGAGGTGGATCCTAACTTTCAAAATGGCCCAAAAGGGGTGCTCCGATCAGGGATCAACACACGAACCGACAAAGAAACCAACACATGAAAATAAAACTGACATTCTTAACGGTCCTGATCACATATGCGGCTTCGGCCCAGCAAGGATGGATCGACCGGAAGGACATTAATCCGGCCCTGATCTACTGGAAGGAGTTTCTCGTCATGGCCGGGAATCCCAACAATGACGAGGTCGAGCCGAATCACGACAAACCCGCGATAGATTCGGAATACGAAAAAGTGGTCCAAGCCTATGATGAACATTTTCGGCGACTGGCCAAGGCTCGACAAATGACAGTGCCCTGCGACTGGGGCGGCGACAATACCGAAGGGCCGAGCCTTCTTTTGCCGCATCTGGAGTATGCTAAAAGAACGTCACAAATAGCCCGTCTGCGCGTTCGGTATTATCTCGAGAAAGGCAGGCCGGACAAAGCCGTAGAAGAACTGTTGACGGCTTTCACGCTCGCCCGCCATGTGGGGCAGGAACTGTATCTCATCAATGTGCTCGTGGAGATTGCAATGAATGGAATTCTGCTCGACGCCATTGCTGAAAGTTTTCATTTGTTTCCTGACGATACCCTAAAGCAATTGGAGAGTGGGCTGAAACGCTTGCCAAAAGGTGGTTCAGTTGCGTCCACTATCACAATGGAGAGGAACTTCATGGCGGGCTGGATGGAAAAAGAGATTAAGGATGTCTTGGAAAGCGTTGGCGGCGACGAGGTAAAGGCGCTCCCGATCCTTGAAGAAAAAGTGAAGACGTTTGGCGGAGCCAATTGGGACGACCTCATGGAGAAAAGCAACGGCGACATCAACGGTCTTCTGAAACTCTTGCGGGTGATTTACCCTTACTACGATGAGGCTCACCGCCTGTTTGCGCTGCCGCCTCAGGAATCGTTGGATGCGGTTGAAACGTTCATGAAAAAAGTCGAGAAGAGTGACAATCCCTTTGGTAATTTGTTTTTCCCGGCCCTCAGAAAATCTCGGTTAAAGGAGTTGGGAAACCGCGTGCGTATGGCGATGCTAGACGCAGCGATTGCTTACAGACTGGATAGCAAGACTGGGCTTGAACGGGTAGCTGATCCTTTCTCTAGTAGTCCTTTTAAAATGACGCGCGTCCTCTACAAGGGCAAGGATCGCGGGTTCGTCTTGACATCCAAATTTAAGGATCCCGTCATGAACCGCCAAGCGTTCGTGGAAACACCAGGAGAGCGATTCGGGTTATGGGGTAAGACGGTTGGCAAGACGGGTGAAGAATTGAAAGCTGAAGGCAAATGAAACACCTCCTACTCAC
>JAPKCA010000152.1 GCA_028823145.1 Flavobacteriales bacterium | reverse complement strand
GCCGTCAAGAGGACTTTGACGCTGCCAAAAACGCCAACGGGGGTTGGTAAAAGTGGTAAAGCCCTTGTCTTTGTCGCGTCAAATAAATTGAGAACTTGTTGACCGGGTTGGTAGACTTGGACATAAACTAGCTTAAGGCGAGGTGCCTCTTTTCCGAAAGGAAAGGGGCCCTTCGCTTGTAGGCAACGATTGATGAACACTGATAAAATGAACACTGATAAACATATGACCACCTGCAATTCAAAAGTGATCTCGTCAGCCCCGGAAAAGTTCGGATCTGTGGCCTTTTGTTGGCGCACAGGCCAGCTGCTCGTCCTGCTCTCCGCTCTTCTTCTTCCGGGATGCAGCAAGAAAACTGACCCCGCAGTGCTCGAAGAAATGAAAGCACTCGATAGCTCTTCGGCCGCAGATAGGGAAGATGCGCTCCTGCACCTGGCAGATATGGGGGATAAGGCGAAGCCAGCCGCGCCCAAGGCCGTCGAGCTCCTCAATGACCAAAGCGAAGGCGTGCGTAATGCCGCGATTCAGCTGATTATCCGTACCGAGCATAACACCCCGGAATCTTTGGCAGGCATCGGTGCCTTGGCCTCCGAGGATGAGGACGAAGAAGTCCGACATAACGCGCTGAATGCCTTGAAGAGCCTGGGCGCCCACGAGAAGCATGCGAAGATCTACGCAGAGCTCCTGAACAGTGGGAAAGAACGGCAGCGTGAGTTGGGCGCTCTCGGGTTGTCTGAAGCGGGAGAGCACGCGGCAGTCGCACAAGCACAACTGGTGGCCGGCCTCAAGGACAAGCTGCCTTATGTCCGGATGTATTGTGCAATGGCTCTGGGTAACCTGGGCGCGAAGGCCTCTGATGAAGCGAAGGCACAGCTTGAGACTATGAAAAATGACAGGGAAAAAATGGTAGCCGACGCTGTCAAGGAAGCCCTAAAGAAGCTCCAATAGACCCGAGGCAACCTCTACACTTCCTCAGACAGGAAAAGCTGCTTTCTTCCAAAAGCTGGATTGTCTGCTGATATGGTCGTGCGCCATCAGTTCAACGTTTGGATTAGCGATAAGTAAAATCGATGGTGCGAACGGTATTTGATGGTTTTAGATAAACCGCACGGGCGTTGTTGTTGGCGCGTAGAATTTCGGCGGCTTGCCCATCAATGGTCGCAGTCCAATCCGGATCAAATTGATCATTTAGCAGTAGGACAGCGTTGTGTTCCAATGCAGGTGCCTTGAGAACCACGTGATCAGCCTTTATTGATTCAATTTTCACGGCGGGCAAATTGATGGTTGCTGCGGGGCGCTCCGGTTCAGGCAGTCCAACTTGTCTCACCAATATTTGGGCATGAGGATTGAAACCCGGACTGTACAGGATTTCATTTGCCGTTTCTGCGCTCACGCCCTGTTGCCAATCGGAGAATAGTTTGGCGCGGGGAAGGGCACCGGTAAATTCGACCAGCGCGATCTGGCCATCCGAAGCTTCCTTGAAAGTGGCAACCGGATTTGACCCGGTACTCATTTGAAACTGATAGGTTGCAACGGTTCGAAAACGCCGTTTTGCTGGGTCCAGCACCGCGTTCAGTGCTTGGAGATAAACCGGGCGGATATTGCCGGGATAAACCCCCTGTATGTGTTCGCCGGTTGCAGCGTTGCCGCTTATGCCCAGCAGGAATCGGGTGCTGGAAAGTTCCCAATGGCGCAAAGCACGCTGAACCTTATCACCTTTCTTCGAAGGCAAGTCCTTGGGCGAAGAAACATCGATCCCCTGCCGCTTGAATTGCTGATGCCAATGATCATCAAAGAAGGACTTTAGCTGTTCTATTTGTTCACGTGCCCGGAGCTGGGTGATGCGTTGGGAGATGATCCGGCCAAACGCACCAAGCAAATCCGAGTTGCGACTGCTTGCCAGGACCGGGCCATTACCAGGAAATCCCCTTAATTTTTCAAGCCGTGCATCCTGTCCGGAACTGGGCGGCGTTATCAACAGTTGATTCACGGCATGACCGAATGTCTCAAGCTTTTCGAGAGACCGGTATGATTTGATTGCTGATGTAAACTCTTGTGCAAGTTTGACATTCTCCTCCAACATAAACTGCTTGGAACTCAGCACAGTAGAGGCATAGCACCGGTCAATCACCAGCCGGTCGAATGAGGAGAACGATTCCAGCAGAGCCAGCCGATCATGGCTTCCCAGAATTGCGGGATTCTTAGCAATTGGATTATCCAGGGTGGATATTCTCTCTTCATCTTTTCCAAACTGCTGGAGATTGGACCGGTCTGGACCCGGCCCTTTGTTTGAATTTTTTGGGTAGAAAACCAAGGCCAACACAACAATTGCCAACGCAGCCAAAAGACTACCGGGGATTTTGGACCGGTTTGGTTCTGGCTCAGAGGACATGAGTGTCAGATAACACAATATACGGAATACATAAAGGGTTTTCCTAATGACGATGAACTGCTAGGCTCTTCCGCGTGAAGCTGGCTAAACTAATTCTCGTGCTGTTTTGTCCGAACATCGGAATGCATGTTGCAGAGGCGCAAAAATCTACCACTACCCCATTGACTGTGCCTTCCAAAGGCCGTGCGGGCTATTTCAGGCTAACGGCTACAAAGACTGGCTTGGTTCCACAGGGAAAATACACACCGCTGACGAATGTGACGATTCGGGAAACCGGAAACTCCGGATTGGCATCCGGAGATGTGGATGGAGACGGCCTGGTGGATTTGTATGTATGCGGAATGGATACTGCGAATGCTTTGTATCGCAACAAGGGCAGTTGGCAATTTGAGGACATCACGGCCCAAGCCGGAGTTGCCTGCAGGGGATGGCGCTTAAGCGGCGCGGTGTTTGCCGATGTGGATGGGGATGGAGATTTGGATTTGATCCTCACCTCGCTGCTCGATTGCCGTAATTTTCTCTTCCTCAACGATGGGAAGGGCAAATTTACCGAGAGCTATAAGGTGGGCTGGGTGAACAATATCCGGGGCGGCAGCGTGGCCGCGTCACTGGCCGACGTGGATGGCGATGG
>JAPKCA010000151.1 GCA_028823145.1 Flavobacteriales bacterium | reverse complement strand
CTGCAACTGAATTGCGGGACCGAAGTTAACATACTCATCCGTGCCGTCTGAACAAATCACCCATAACACTTTACAGGGCGGTTTCACCTCCGGTGTGTCGGCCCAGCCGTCGGTTAGATAAATGCAGCCATCGAACTGTTGATGGCGGTTTTGATTGAGGTGCTCAAAAACCGGGTCGAAAGCCGTCCCGCCGCGACCAGCTACGTCCTGGGGAGTTTGGCCACGGTAAGGATAGGTTTGTTGCACCTCAGCATCACACTCAATGATCACTACCTCGGCTCCATGTTTCCAGATACTGTGGATTTCCGAAAAGAATGTGCTGAGGGTGTTGTCATCCACGGAACCGGAGGTATCCAACGCAACTGCCAGCTTGGAATAACGCTTGATCCGGGTGCCGGGCCGAGTGCCATACCGTTTGCTTATGCGCTTCATGGTGTGTGCCACGCTCGTGCGACCGCTGCAGGCGGCAAAGAGGCGCAGGGAACGGCGCCAATCGACTTGAGGCTCCCGCCTTTCCAACATGGCATTGATAAGTTGCTGCAGTGGGCCGGGCAGCTTGCCCCAATCTTGTGAACGTTGGGCAGCTTGACTCATCATTTCATCATGTTGGTTTTGCTCTGCATCGTCCGCAGATTGATTGGCCCAAAACTGATGATCGCCTCGCTGGCTGGTTGCGCTCATGGATTCCTGCAGCATCCCGCCAACTCCGTCGGATTCACCCTCATCCCCGTCTCCCCCCTCATTCTGTCCGAGGATTTTCAGCAATTCTTCATAGTAATATTCAACAGACTCATCGCGATTCATCCAAACCCCACCTTCGTCAAGGAGTTCCAAGGTGAAAGCATCCGGAAGGGAAGGCCACGGTTCCAGATATTGATTGACCACCAAATCAGCAGCCAGATTGTAGACTTCCTGATGTTCGAATTTTTCCGCCCGGAAAACGTGGCTGAACACAAAATGCAGCGCCTCATGCTTGATGGCGGCCACCCGTTGTTCTCTCGTAGTGAGAACCTGATCAAAATACTCGGGATTGACGATCAGGCTGTAACCCCCTTGGGTTTTCTCAAGGCCAAGGGTTGGAGTGCGATTTGAGATTTCGCGAGACAGATTCCCGAGCAGGTGGGCATAGAATGGCTCCTTGAGCAAAAGCTGAGTGACAGCACCGGAGATGTTGTCATCCGTCTGGTGCATGTCAGATATTGCCAAGAAACTCCTTGGCCAAGCCTTCATCCTGTATCAACTCCAACACACCGTTCCGTGCTTCGCGGGAAATGTCCATGTAGAGAGCCGTGCGCAGGTCGCTTGGAATAATTGGGCACTTGAGAAATGCCACCAGATTATTCTTGTGATCCGGAATGGCTTGATACCGATCATCCCAGCAGAGATGCCGAAGCATCCGGTAGCACTGGGCATTCAAGCGGTCGATCCGTTTCCTCTTGGACTTGGTTTCAACTGGATTGCCGGTCTCATCCTTTTTGGTCACGATTTTTTCGTCGTGACCGATTTCATCTAGCCGCCGTGTAATAACCTCAAAATCTTGCGCATCCAGGATGTCCGCCGGTTCAATCAGTTTTTGCAGGCCATCCCGAATAAAACTGATGAACGCCGTCACTGTGCTGCTGTCCAACGCGCTTTCCCCCAGCACTCGAACTAGTTCTTCGTTTTCCTGAAGATTGGCGATGCCCTTTGTTTGGTGAAAAAACTGCGTGAGAGTACGGGGCGTGGTGCGTTTACCGGTGACAGTTTCCGGATAGGTTAAAACAAAATCGATCCCGCGCTCATCCACACCGTTTTGCATGGCCCATTTACCCCATGTCTTGGCATCGAACACCATCGTCACATGCATCATGCGTGTGAGCATCGCGTCATCCATCGGGGTGACCGAATAATCGCCACCCTCCGGATTGGCCGTGGCCACAATCTGCCACTTGGGCGGCAGACTCCAGGATTTCAGTTCAAAGTTCTGGAGTAATTGCATGCACCCACGCAGAATCCGGTCATCCGCACGATTCAAGTCATCCAACAGTAGGATGCCAGGCCCATCATCCTTGGGCACCCAGTCGGGCGGATAATAGATCGTGTATTCATCGCCGCTATTCGGAGCCTCGGGTGTAGGATCAAATTCCACAGGCATTCCGTGCAGATCACCCATTTCCTCAAATTGTGCCGGAGCAATATAGGCAAATTGCCAACCCAGTTTTTTTGCAAAATCTTGAACGAGTTGAGTTTTTCCTAAGCCATGGGTTCCCCAGATGCAAATGGGCGTCCCACGCTCATCCTGCCTAGCAAGCTCGTTGTTACGTTCAAAAATATAGGCCAGAATTTCGCTGAGTTCCGCCGGATTTTTCTTTGCACCGTACTGGAGTAGTTGTTGAGCCATAATGGTAATGCGCTAGTTGAGTTGTTGGATACGGGCAAATATTCGTTAATTTCATCCAATTTAGCAACCCCGAAACCCTACGCAAAATCAAAACAAGCGCTATCGGCAATTTACGGTCCGACTTTAGTATAAATTTTAATTTTTTATTTCAGACCGCCGATGCAGTCTTGAAATTTAGTTGAAATTATGGGTAGTGTCCTGCGATCCGTTGGACATTGTGCCCGCCATGGCATGAACCGAAAAACGCATGAAAAAATACCATTATCAAGGCGAAGAAGACGAAGGTTGGCAAGGGCCGCATTCGCGCAAGGAAATCATTAATTTCTTAATTGATGCAGTCATCAGCCCAGATACGTGGGTGGTCGAAGAATCTGAAAAGGAAGCCCAAACAATAGAGGAGCATCCTGATTTCAAGGGAGAAGGAATCGAAGATGAGGATCATTCAGGCTTGAAACCTGCGGATGACGAGATGAAATTCTCAGCAAAAGCTGACAAGGCAAACATTAAACAAACAAAACAATCGAAGCCAAAGCTGATAAAAGAAATCCGGTCCAATTTAAACAGGCTTTGGGAGTGCCAACTGGAATCCATCATGACCCGAATAATGGATGATGATCTGGATTCTGAAATAGAATCGATTAGA
>JAPKCA010000150.1 GCA_028823145.1 Flavobacteriales bacterium | reverse complement strand
GTGCTTCGGCGGATAGCATCGATCGCTGTGTTCACCATGATCCGTCGCATCCAACCTTCAAAAGAACCCTTCGAAGTATATCCTTCAATGTTGTTAAACACCTTCAGAAATCCCTCTTGCACAATGTCCTGCACTGCATCTTGATCAGACGCATAGCGGAGACATATCCCAAACATCAACCGGTAATACCGATTAAATAACCATTTCTGAGACAAGCGATCCTGTCGCTTGCATCCTTCAATGTGATTTTGGAGTTCTGACTCAGACATGGCTTTCGCCGTATATAGGACGTGGTGAAAGGGCAACGGTTGCCTGACTCGAGGACAATTTACATGCAATCGATAGAATAACAAATGATTCCTATCTATCGGCTTCATAAACTCCCAACCACGAATGTTTGTATAACCACCCTCGCCCTACCTTTGCACTATGCGAATTGTTGTGGGATTATCCGGAGGAGTTGACTCAAGTGTTGCGGCCTATTTGCTGCAACAACAAGGACATGAGGTCATAGGCTTGTTCATGCGGAATTGGCATGACGAAACCGTCGTCATTGACAACGAATGTCCATGGATTGATGATGCGAATGATGCTGTAATGGTCGCCGATTACCTTGGAATTCCCTTTCAAGTTTTGGATTTAAGCGAAGCCTATCGCGAGCGCATTGTGGATTACATGTTTTCCGAATACGGCGACGGCCGCACCCCCAACCCCGACATCCTGTGCAATCGCGAAATCAAATTTGATCTGTTTTTAAAGTCTGCAATCGAAATAGGCGCTGAAGCCGTTGCCACCGGACATTATTGTCAAAAAGAAGAATTGCAAACAGCGAATGGATCCATTTATCGTTTGCTAACGGGACGTGACACCAACAAAGACCAGAGTTATTTTTTGTGCCAATTGAACCAGCACCAGCTGAAACAGGCTCATTTTCCCATCGGGCACCTCACCAAACCTGAGGTGCGGAAAATCGCTGAAGAAGTTGGGCTTCCAAACGCTCACAAAAAGGACAGCCAGGGCTTGTGTTTCATTGGCAAGGTTCGCTTGCCCGAATTTTTGCAGCAGCAACTTGAAGTGAAACCTGGTCAGATTATTGAAATTCCTGTCGACCATTCCAAGTTCGATGAGCGAGAAGATGCCATGGTTCTATCGCACGAACAGGGAGCGCACCCCATTCAATGGGATGCATCAGATGGTCATGCAGTCGGAGATCATCAGGGGGCTCATTTTTTCACCGTAGGACAGCGGCGCGGGCTGAATGTTGGTGGAAAAAAGGAACCGTTGTTTGTTTTGGCGAAGGATGTTGTCAAAAATGTCCTTTTCGTCGGACAAGGAGAACATCATAAAGGGTTGCATCGAAGCGGATTGTGCATGCACATGAGTGAGGTTCACTGGATTCGGCAAGATTTAGCTTTGAAAGAGGGATTGCGCTCAGATGGCTGGGAGTTCCGGATTCGATATCGCCAACCACTCCAGAAAGGCTTTCTTGTAAGTGAAGGTTCCTTTTTTTATATCTGGTTTGAAGAACCACAATCAGGAATCGCAGCTGGACAATTTGCAGCGTGGTACGCCGGAAACGAATGTATTGGCTCTGGCGTAATTGCCGATTAAATAGTATCGCTGTTGGATGAGAAGGGGCGTTTACGCAACCTTATTGTGACGATTGTTGTTTTACATTTGAAATTGCCAACACCTCCTGTTTCGATGAAAAAACAACTGATTAAGATCCTGTTCGTCCTCTTCGCCTTCTCCGTCACATCCTCGATCCAGGCACAAACTGATTGCTTTTTAGATTTCGAAGTAGCTGTGTCTACTGAAATGTGGGGTGACGAAATCAGTTGGAATATCGCAGATTACAATGGAATCATTATCGCAGAAGGCGGTGATTATGAAAGCTATAGTGAGTACAGCACTACGGTATGTTTGGATTCGTCTTGTTACGTTGTCAACCTCTACGACAGTTTTGGTGACGGTTGGAATGGAGCTTCATTGAGCCTCAACATTCCCAGTTTGGGCATCATGTTGGGAGAATACACCATGGACATCGGCAATGAAGCAACATTTGTTTTGCCATTGGGCGGAGATTGTTCCGATGTTATTTTCACGGATGTGCTCGGCTGCACGGACCCACTAGCCTCAAATTACAATCCAAACGCGACCGTCGATGATGGGACATGCGATTACCAAACGGATTGCGATTGTGACGATGAGCCGTATGACCCGGTCTGTGCATTGGACTCTCTGACTGCAAGCCTCATGGAGTTCGACAACCTCTGCCTGGCGCTTTGTGCCAACGCATTCCTCTTGGACAGTCTTTCTTGTGAGGAACTCGACGGTTTGGGTTGTACAGATCCAGAAGCGAGCAATTACAACCCCTTTGCATCAGAAGACGATGGAAGTTGTGAGTATCCATGCGGAGATACCATCGCTGCTGGGACGCTCTATCTGTGCACGTTTAGCCAAGGACAAAATGTAGCCTTGACGATCACCAACGAATCTGGAAATGTCCTCTACGAAGGGAGTGATTTTGGCAATTACGCCATCGTTTATGAAGACCTCTGTTTGGAAGCTGGATGCTATACAGCAACCCTGAGCAATACCGCTGGTGAAGGAGGATGGTACAATGGCTACTTCTACATCAATAGCGGCGGAGCGCAAATTGTATACGCCACGCTCTCCGATGATGCTTCAGAGTGGATTTTTGAATTTTCGATTGATGGCTGGTGTGGTGAAATATGGGGGTGCACCGATCCCGATGCCTCCAACTACAACCCTGATGCGACCCAAGATGATGGCAGTTGCATCACTCCGTGCGTTTGTGATGATGTCTACGAACCTGTTTGCGGTTATGATTACCTCACCGGCTTGATGCAGACGTATAGCAACATCTGTGAGCTCACTTGTGCCGGAGCATACTTTTACTGGGAGGGCGATTGCTCAGAGCAACCAATTTATGGCTGCACCGATCCCGATGCCTTGAATTACAACCCGGAAGCCACGGTTGAATCAGGGTGTATATATTTAAACAT
>JAPKCA010000149.1 GCA_028823145.1 Flavobacteriales bacterium | reverse complement strand
ACAAATTCAACTGTCCCGGTACCTTGCCCAAACAGTTCCAGGCCGGAAAAAATGAAAATTAAAGTGAAAAGAAAACGCTTCATTTCTTTATTTTGTCTTTATTTTATAAAAGTGATAATCGGTGTTGCTCGGCACGAGAAGGCTGGCCTCACCGCTATTGTCCATACTCACATCGCTCGACTTCTGCCAATCCCTCAAGTCCCGGCTGCTCCAAACTTCATATCGATGCAAAGGTTCTCCCCGGACCAACAACTCAAACCCGTCCGCATGCGGAATGCCCTTCAATGAGGCCGCTATACTCAGAGGCAACGACAACTCATCCAGCCAAGCCGCATCCAAATTGGCCGAATTTGCGAAATCCTTATTGTATACCCAAGTTAGGGTGTGGGACCCGGCACTGACCGGAAAACTGACGACTTTCCAATCCACCAAACCCGACCAAGTCCCCATAAGTTGGTCGTCTATCGTAAAACTCAATTTGTCCCAATCACTTTCGGATGAAACCATCAAGGCAAAGCTGAGTTCTCCGTCATTGAAATTCCCCCTGAATGAAAGGGAAGACGCCTGCATATCTGCGATTGCTCCGGTTCGCATCGAGTAATTGCCTTGAAACGGATACTGCTCATCAGGAGCCCAAGGTACACCGCCCCCCGTGCGCCAACGAAAATCATGGCCCTTCCAATCCTCAAAGCCGTACACACCCCTGTTCTCAATAAAATTCGCCCGGATGTGGTATTCATCCGAAATCGTCAGATTGAATTTTTTTTCAGAGACATTCACATCACCCGACCAGCCAAAAAACAGTCCATCATCAGCCGGAACCGCCTCAACCGATACACTTTGATTTTGCGGATGAAGAGAATAACTACCTGATTCATCTGTAAATGGCTGATAGGGCGAAACTACGGTGCCCGTTCCGTTAATCTCCAACAGCAGCCGATGAACCGTATCCATCTTAAATAGACTGCGAACCGCCACGTTACCGGTTTCTCCGCCATAACCATCGACTGCAATGTAAACGCTCATTCCCTGTTCCAAAGCCTGGGTCACCCGGCTGATCCCAGGATCAAACTCCAATTCCATATCCTTAAACGCATCGTCACTGCTGGTTATTTCAACCAAACTCCCGATACCGGAACCCATGTACATCCCAATCAGGGTATCAAACGCAGACTCAAGAATGTCGATGGTAAGGACCCCGTCATACGGAGCCTTGAAACGATACCAAACCGATCCCCCTCCTTCATTGCCGGCATGGTCTGGCTCCTGATGTTCCTTGGTTGCCTTTAACGTGCTGACCGTCGCGGTGGTCCAGTACGGGTTAAACACCTCGATATGGGCGTCCAGTTGAACCGGATCAACGAGTTCAATGGTCCCGGTATCTTCCGGGTCAAGACGATACTGATCGGGCTGCATGGGCACCCCATCCCGCTTGACGACCACATAATCCAAATCTCCGATCCCTCGGGTAAGAAGGACCCGGGACTGACCCGCCCGTAGCAGGACAGGGTCAAGATTCAGTTCGACAGCATTAACAAAATGATCGTTCGTCAGGTCGGGTGGAAAATAATCATACTGTAGTTGCACCGACTCTGACATGTTGTCGCTGTAATCGACGGCAACAATTTCGATAATGTTCTCTCCCTCGAGCAATGCAACCGGCGTGAACCACTCTTTAGCACCCACGACAGCGGAAAAAAGACCCCCATTGACACGCGCACGCACCTCCTTGACTCCTGATGCGTTGGGTTGAGGATCATGGGCAAACCCCCTGATCTCGAGCTTGTTTGTTTTAGTAATGAAACCGTTGAAGGGCTGTATACCACTCAGGAATGGATTGTTGATGTCAGGCTTTCCTCCGGGGGCAACCCTGAGCCGGACATAACCCAGATCCTGCTGGGTCGGACTGGAAATACATAATTTATAGGTCTTTCCGGCAAGGGCATCGAAATAAATCCCCTTGTCCCTCTTTTCAAAGGTGTAGTTCTGGTTCCTTCCGACCAAAAGTAACTCTCCTATTTCATTGCCTCGATACACCGCAATATTTGCGTCCACATCACTTCCCGCCGTGTCAACAAAAACAGTTCCACTGCTTTCAGCGGTCCACTTCCACCAGAGCGACGAATGATGCATGGACAAGCCAGAATGCCTGGGCTCATTTTTTTCTATCGTGGCATAGTTGTTGAATGCCTCAACTATCGCAAATTGTTCAGGGATTTTTTCTGCCAGTAAAAAGTCATCATTCTCCGGAACATCTGCAATGTTGTACTGTATAACCCTGATGGCATCATCTTTGCCGTCTGAGGAAACAAAAAGCGTTGTCTTGAGTTTCCCCTGTTTTTGCGGAACCTTGAAATATGAGGTGTAAAGATTGTCCCCTTCTACCAAGTCAGGAAACTCGCCGTCATTGGAAAAGAAAGCAGTGTTCCCATCCTCCATCAGCATGGTCACCATGGCGTTCTCAACCATCTCGCCATCGATCACCTCAACCACAATCGAGAGCTTATCATCAGCCATCAGCATGGATCCCGAGGGAGGATTGATGGAAATCTCCATGATCCCATCCGGAGCGCCAAATGTACCCATATCGGCCACCGCCGTGGCAGCGTTCAGTCGTCCGCCCGTGACCGTCTTGCCTTCAAGGGAATTAATCGGATCCACACTGGCCAGCAATTTCTCCCTGATCTGAAGCACGGTCCAATCCGGACGAAGGCTCCTCATCAAGGCAACGACGCCACTCACATGAGGCGCCGCCATGCTTGTTCCAGCCCAACTTTCATAGCTTTGATCATTGCTCGAGGTGCACGAAAATATTTCCAAACCAGGAGCCCCCAGATCGACTGCCGTTTCCCCGTAGTTGGAAAAACTTGTAATGTCATCATTTCGATCCGTGGCAGCGACTGATATGACGCATTCAAGATCATAACTACATGGATATGCGGGCAGTGAATCATTGTCGTTTGCTTCATTACCGGCGGCTGCAATAAAAATCATGCCTTCAGTTCCTCCCGCAGCATAAGCGTCATATGTAGCTTGAGAGGGAAAGAAGCC
>JAPKCA010000004.1 GCA_028823145.1 Flavobacteriales bacterium | reverse complement strand
CAAGCTCGTCGGATTTCTAAATGAAGCTCGAGGATTGCAGGCGGCTCTTCGAGCAAGCCGTAAGCGTATCGTCGTGTTTTTGAGTGTCGTTGTAGCCTTGGTAACCATCATCGGCACGTTGATGTACATCATTGAAGATGGTCAAGCCGGTTTTTCAAGTATTCCGCGCAGTATCTATTGGGCCATCGTTACAGTGACCACCGTGGGATATGGCGACATTGCCCCTGTGACGGTTTTGGGACAAATGCTCGCGTCCATCATGATGATCATCGGCTACGCCATCATTGCCGTACCAACCGGGATGCTGGGGATGGAATTGGTTCGCCCACGTCTATCCGGCAAAGCGACTCCCCCTGTTTCGACTCAAGCATGCCCCAGTTGTGGACGTGACGGACACGATGTAGATGCATCCCATTGCAAGTACTGTGGACACCCCTTGTGATGGTGACACAAACTTTCCCTTGCATTTTATAGTCCTTGTATTAAATTGCCCTCGATGTGCCTGTTTGACAAGATTTTGTCTCCAGTTTACCCAGACCAAACGATCACCATATGAATTCTCCAACTCGTCTTTTTGACTTTCCTCGTTATCAGCTTGCAAATCAGCCTTTGGATATAATGATGACGATGCCCAACGGCGGCAACCGCATGACCTATTCCACCGCAACGTTCATCGAAGCCGTGGAACAGGTATCCCGTGGATTGATTGCCATGGGGATGAATTCGGGGGATAAGGTGGCCCTCATCTCGCACAACAACCGCTGCGAATGGAATATCATGGACCACGGTATCATGTCGGCAGGCGGCATCAACGTGCCGATTTATCCAACCATGACTGAAGCGGATTACGAGTTCATCTTGAACCACAGTGAATCGAAGTTCTGCGTGGTGAGCAATCAAGACTTATATGATAAGGTGATGGCCGTGAAGACGCGTGTTCCATCGCTTGAAGCAGTTTTTGTTTTCGAACACGCTGCCAATGGAACGAATTGGTCGACAATTTCAGAAGCCGGCAGCGAAGCACAACAAGAAGAAATGGAGCGGCGGATGGCCGCTGTCAAGCCGGAGGATATGGCAACCATCATTTACACTTCTGGAACGACTGGAACTCCGAAAGGAGTCATGTTGAGCCACAGCAACATCGTTCAAAATATCCTCAAGAGCATTCCAAGAATTCCAGGCGTTTTAATAAACGAGCCATACCGTACCCTCAGTTTCTTGCCCGTATGCCACATTTTCGAGCGCATGATCCATTACTTGTACATGTACATCGGGGCCAACATTTACTTTGGAGAAAGCCTTGAGACGATCAAGGAAGATTTGGCCCATTCGCAACCCACCGTTTTTACGGCAGTCCCGCGATTGTTGGAGAAATTCTACGATGGCATTGTCGCCAAAGGTCGAGCCGCTGGAGGGATCAAAGCCGGGATTTTCAACTGGGCACTTGGCTTGGCATTGCGCTGGGAACCGGATGGTCAGAATGGCGCATGGTATGAATGGCGATTGGGATTGGCCCGCAAATTGGTCTTCAGCAAAGTCAAGACGGCCCTAGGGTTGGACAACATTAGAGCGGTCGCGTGTGGATCTGCCGCATTGGCTCCGCGTTTGGCGCGTTTTTTCAATGCCGCTGGCATTCCAATCTATGAAGGCTACGGACTCACCGAAACATCCCCCGTTGTCACAGTCAACACGAATGTGGAGCCAGGCCTGATGCGAATCGGATATGTCGGGAAACTCATTGATGGCGTGGACGTGAAGTTTGGGGATGACGGAGAGATTCTCGTCAAGGGCCACAACGTCATGATGGGGTATTATAAAGACGAGCAAAAGACGGCCGAAGTCATGAGCGGAGAATGGTTCCATACAGGAGACATTGGCCAATTTGATGAAGGGTTTTTAAAAATAACCGATCGGAAAAAGGAGATGTTCAAGACATCTGGAGGGAAATATGTTGCGCCTCAATTGCTGGAGAATGCCATGAAAGCGTCGCTTTACATCGAACAGGTGATGGTTGTGGGCGACGGTCAAAAATTTCCTGGAGCCTTGGTCGTTCCTAATGAAGCTGGAGTTGAAGAATGGTGCAAACGCAAGAATCATCCATTTCCTGGAATGGAAGGTATCGCACAAGACGAACGGATTGTTCAGCGCATCATGGAGGATGTGGTACAGTTAATGGAACCATTCGCCCAATGGGAACGTGTTAAAGCCATTCGAGTCTTGGGTCAACTCTTCACCATTGAGAATGGGGAATTAACGCCCACCATGAAGCTCAAGCGCAAGCCCATTAAGGAACGCTACAATCATCTCATCGAAAACCTCTACGTATAACGCAAGGTCATGATTGAGCGCATCATCAATTTAGATTTTCAGCTGTTTCATCTGTTCAACACCCCTTGGCCAGGTGGCGATCAAATCATGTGGGCCGTCTCTGGCAATTGGTGGTGGATTCCACTTTACGCCCTGCTGCTTTGGGAATTGTGGAATAAAGCGCAGAAGAAACGGGGAACCATGGCCCTGTATTTGTTCTTCATTGGGGCATGTGTAACGGGAACGGATGTGGTTTCTAGCCGTGTCATCAAGCCATCGATTCAACGGTTTCGGCCATCGCATTCCGTCGAGTTGCGCGATCAAGTGCATTTGGTGGTACCCGCTGGCGCTACGCTACCATATCGAGGTGGACGCTATGGCTTTGTAAGCTCCCATGCGGCGAATTACACCGGCATTGCGGTATTGATTGGCCTGTCTTTAGGCGGAATGAATTGGCTAATGGGATTGCTACTTTGGAGTCTCCTGATTGGGTACAGCCGCATTTACTTGGGTGTGCACTTCCCGTTGGATATCGCTGGAGGAATGATGCTCGGTGCGTTCTGGGGTTACATACTCTGGCGTGTCCAGAATAAATTGGTCTTGAAAGAGAATAACTCGTGAATGTCATTGCCGTTTTTCTAGGCGGAGGTTTGGGCAGTGTCGTGCGCTATCTCTTGGGGCAGGGAGTGGTCAAATGGGGAGGCATAGCCCCCATTGGGACCCTGGTATCCAATGTGTTGGCTACAGCTCTGCTCATGGGATTGCTGGGCTACCAACTGGGCTTGGGAAATGAAAAAACGCCTGTAATTGGGCCATGGATGTTGCTCCTGACGGCCGGTTTTTGCGGTGGGTTTTCGACCTTTTCAACCTTCAGTGCTGACACCATTCAATTGGTTCAAAACCATGGTTTAGGATGGGGCGCCACCAACATTGGATGCAACTTGGCGTGCTGTTTGCTCGCAGGATGGTGGTCTTGGTCAGCATTTCAGCCCAACTGACTGCTGCGGGATGAACCGCCCTTATTTTAGCCAACCGTTTGGTAACTTCTGAAACGCTATTCCATGCTCTATCGATGCTTGTTTGTATTTTGTGTTCTGTCGACATTCTCTCCATCTTTCTGGGGACAGAGAACTCCCACTCCCTTGACCCAGCCAACGGTCAATCAATCCCAATTGGGTAAACAAGAAGGAAAAGCGGTGAAGGAAAAACCACCCGTGAAGGAAGGGAAGGAGACACCAAAGCCTAAGCCTAAGAAGCGCGCTCCAAAATTGATTGAACCCCAAAATGAAGCACCCCCTGCTGCACCAAGTATCGATCTAAGTTCCCGTCCAAAATTTGTGATTGGGATCACCATCGACCAGATGCGCATGGATTACCTCTACCGTTATTGGAATTCCTTTGGTGACGACGGATTCAAGCGCATCGTCCAGAACGGCATGGTGTGCGCGGATCACCATTTTGGATATGCCCCCACCTACACGGGACCAGGACACGCGTCCATTTTTACCGGCACCACCCCCCGGTTTCACGGAATTATCGGCAACGACTGGTTCGATCGCCGTGCAGGTGAATCGGTCTATTGCACGTTTGATTCTACCCATCAAATCGTCGGAGCCGAGCGCACCGGCATACGAGACGGACAAATGTCCCCGCACCGGATGCATGCAAGCACCATCGGTGATGAATTGAAATTCGCCACCGACATGAAAGCCAAAGTCATCGGTATCAGTTTAAAGGATCGAGGTGCCATCCTTCCGGCCGGCCATACCGCCGATGCCGCGTATTGGTTTTACGGAAAAGATGAAGGCAAGTTTATCACAAGCACCTATTACATGGATGAATTGCCCCGGTGGGCTTCCAAATGGAACAAGAAGGGCTTGGCCAATCGCTACATGAAAGCCAATTGGATTCCGGTTCTTCCGCGTGAAGCTTATGGCGACGCTTGGCCAGACAACAATCCCTATGAAGGAAACTTCAAAGGTGGTGAACGCCCTTCCTTTCCTTATAATTTGAAAAATTTGCAGGAAGCCAATGGAGGTTTTGACATCTTGAAGGCCACGCCCCATGGAAACACCATGCTGGTCGATTTCGCGGTGGCAGTCATCGAAAATGAAGGTTTGGGGAGCGATGCCGTGACAGATTTGTTGGCCTTGAGTTTCTCCTCCACAGATTATGTGGGTCATCAATTCGGTGCGCATGCATGGGAAACCATGGACACCTATGTGCGACTAGACATGCAGTTGGCTCGGCTTTTTAAAAACATCGATGAATTTGTCGGTGAAGGCGAATGGCTTTGTTGGTTGACTGCTGACCACGGAGGGGCAACGGTTCCTTCATTGGCTGCTTCAGAGGGCTTGCCTGTGGAGTATTGGAAACCGGGCAACATGATCGAATCTGTAGAACAGAGCTTGCAAGAAAAATACGGAGAGGGAGAATGGATGCTCCGCTACAGCAACGATCAATTTTTTCTGAATCGTCCACTCATTCGGTCCCAAGGCATCGCTTTGGAAGAAGTACAACAATTTGTTCGTTCCATTTGCCTCGAAACTCCTGGCGTACTGACCGCGTCCACTTCGTTGGAATTGGGTGGTGCATCTGCGGGTGTAGATGACATCATGGAGCGGTTGCGCATGGGATTGCACAGCGCCAAATCCGGTGATGTGATGGTCGTTCCTGAACCGGGTTGGCTGAATTATGGGCTGACCGGAACATCTCATGGATCTCCATTCCCATATGACACGCATGTTCCTTGCATCTTCTATGGCTGGAATATTCAACCGGGCATTACGTACGATCGGACTCACATCCGGGACATCGCTCCGACGATTTCCGCCTTAATTCATAGTCCACTACCCAACGCCTGCTCCGGCCGTCCCATTCAAGCCGTCCTCGAGCATGACTGAAACGCAGAAACAAGTCCGAGTAGATCTTCGACGGGATCCTTCGGGTGAGCCTGTGCTGCATATCGATGCCACTTTTCCCGTGGCTGGGCCGTATTCACTCCAACTACCTACTTGGAGACCGGGTCGGTATGAATTGGGGCAATTCGCTCAGTACATCTGCAGTATGGAAGGGCAACTTGTGGATGGAACGTGGGAACAGCTTCAAAAATCCGACTTACACAGGTGGGATATTCCAGCTGGGGTGCAACGGGTTCGCTGGGCATTCCATGCGGATATTTTGAATGCAGGTTCGACCTGTGTCATGGACGATTTGCTCTATGTCAATCCGGTCAATTGCATGCTGTACCACCCGGACGGCATGGATTGGAATTATCAATTAAGTCTGACAGACATCCCCAGCGATTGGATGATCGGCACGGCGCTACCAAAGGTCGATGGACACTTCATAGCGCGCGATGTCCAGCACCTCATGGATAGCCCATTCATGGCCTCCCCAAAGCTTTGGCACGCCGAGTATACCTCTCACGGCATTCCGTTTCACCTCTGGGCTTATGGACAGCAAACGCCCGAAAAAAACCGATTTATTGCGGACCACCAGCGATTCACTGACGGCCAGATCGATCATTTCGGCTCCTTCCCTGCCCCTGATTATCACTTCCTCTATTTGTTTCCAGAACGTGAAGTACGTCATGGGGTGGAACACGAAGACAGCACGGTGATTGCCCTCGGGCCTTCTGCCAAGTGTTTGACCAACGAAGGGTACGATGAATTGATTGGCATTGCCTCTCACGAGCTGTATCACGCTTGGAATGTGAAGCGCATCCGTCCCGCGGAGTGGATGCCTTACGATTTCAGTCGTGCGTGCCCCAGTCGGTTGGGCTACATCGCAGAAGGCGTCACCACGTACATGGGTGATTTATTCCTCTTTGAAAGTGGATGCATTGACTTGGAGCAATGGTGTCGGCTGACCGAAAAATTGCTGATGCGACACATCAACAACCCCGGCCGACTCAACATGAGTGTTGCCGAGTCGAGTTATGACACATGGTTGGATGGCTACCAAATGGGCGTACCTGGAAGAAAGGGATCAATTTATGTTGAAGGTGCTGTACTCGCATTATTGTGCGATGTGCGGATCATGCAGCTCACCGGTAGCCAATATTCTCTCCAAACGGCTATGCGCATTCTTTGGGAACAATATGGCCAGGACCGGATAGGGATTACAGCTGAAGATTATTGGTCTGTATTGAATGAAGTCGCGGGTGCTCCCGAAGCCTTGGCCGATCTTCGAGAAAAACATGCTTACGGATGTGAAGAGACGTGGGATGAGTTGGCCGCAGCAATGGAATGGCAAGGTCTTAAGCTCACCCAAAGCGTGGATGAAAATGGATTGAAGCGTGTTCAGCTCTCACCCCTAAAAGATTAATTCACCTTACCTCCAAATGCTTTGGTGATCAGGTTCGCCCCCATTCGGAGGGCCAACAACCGCACATCTTCTGGGTCGCGATGGACCTGCCAGTCTTCCCATCCGTCACCCAGATCCGACTCGTAATCGTAGAAGACCACAAGTCGCCCCTCGTGAAACATGCCATATCCTCGAGCCGGCTCATCGTCGTGCTCATGAATTTTAGGAAGTCCCTTATCGAATTCAAATGCCGAGTGGAACACCTCATGCGACCAAGGCAACTCAACCCAATCTGATTCTGGAAACACCTTGCGCAATTCCCTGCGAACATATGGGTCCATCCCATAATTATCCGAGATGTGTAAAAACCCGCCCGCTTCTAGATACGTCTTCAAATTGCGGGCTTCAGATGCCGAAAAGACCACGTTGCCATGGCCCGTCATGTGAATCCACGGATAGTCAAACAATTCAGAAGAACCAATATCTACGGTGGCGACCTCCGAATCGATCATCATCCCCATCTTCTCATTGCAAAAAGCCACCAAGTTTGGCACAGCAGTGGGATTGGCATACCAATCACCACCTCCACGGTACTTTAAGACTGCCAATTGATAAAAATCATTTTGCGCACGTACTGGCCCCAACAAACTGAGAGTCAACCACACGAAACAAAAGCCCAGAAATAAATACTTTTTCAAGCGAAACATAGCTCAAAGGTACTTCGTAGGTATGCACAGCCTCATCTGTGACGGGATTTAAGTTATATTTGCGCCCCTGAAAAACATTGTTGCGACATGCAAAACAAGAACGCCGTCCTCCTCTTCACCATCCTGTTGTCCTTTGCAACTCTTTACACATTGAGTTTCAATTGGGTAGCTAATATTTTTGAGAAAAAAGCGGACATATATGGTGCCTACGTAGCCGATTCATTGGTAACTGCTGGCGAAATCACTGACGACGAATGGAGTCTAGAAGCCGCGCAAGCAGCCCGTGAATTCCTTCGCGACAGTGCCGATGCCGAAGTTTATCCGGTATTTGGACATAGCTACCGTGAAGTCATTGAACAGGAATTAAACCTGGGCCTTGACTTGCAAGGCGGCATGTCCGTGACATTGGAAGTCAGCATTCCCGATTTGTTCATCGCCTTGAGCGACTATGATGATGACCCGACATTCCGAGCTGCCATTTCCGATGCGAAAGCAAAGCAACAGACTACACAAGGGATGTCCTATGTGGATTTGTTCGAGCAATCATGGATCCGTTTAAGTGCTGAGTCGGACAACCCCACTCCACTGTTGTGGTTGTTTGACCACCCTGAAAACGGCGGACTCTTCGATGAAGTGGAAACGGATGATGACATTTTTACCATCCTGCGTGCTGAATCGGAAACTGCGATTTCCAATACCGAAAGCATCATTCGCAAGCGTATTGATCAATTGGGTGTCGCACAACCCAACGTGCAAAAAGTTAGTGGCGGTCGGATTTTGGTTGAATTGCCCGGAATAGATGACCGAGAGCGTGCAAGGAAGCAATTGAAGAGCACCGCGAATCTCGAATTCTGGGAGACATGGTTCAACGACGAAATCTTTCCAAGGATTAGTGCTGCCAACAACGCATTGGGCAGCGCCTTGAGTCCTGAATTGTTTGGTGAGAATGCTCTTGCAGACAGCGTTTTAACGCTCGAGCAACAGAAGGCAAAAAACCCTCTCTTCTCGTATTTCCAGCCGGAATTACAACGCCGATCTGCAGTCGTCGGTTATGCCGCTGTGTCGGACACCAACCGTGTCAACGACTTGCTTTCCATGCCAGAAGCCCGTCGTTCACTCCAGTCCGATTTGCGGTTGTTGTGGGAGGCCCAGGCCGACCAAAATGTTGCAGCGCTCTATGCTATCAAAGACGAGAGCGGCAAAGGAAAGGCCAAGTTGTCTGGTAAGAGCATTGTAGATGCTCGGGTATCGTATGACGAATTTGGAGATGTGGTAGTCAGTATGACCATGGACACCGAAGGAGCGCGTATTTGGGGACAGATCACTGAAGCATGTGCTAAGGACAACCAACGCGCCGTAGCGGTGGTATTGGACGGATTGGTTTTCAGCGCACCAAGTGTACAGTCAGCCATTACGAGCGGTCGTTCTCAAATCAGCTTTGGATCCAATCAATCCATCGAACAGAAAATGGTGGAAGCCGCCGATTTGGCTGGCCTTTTGAAAGCCGGTTCACTTCCTGCTCCAGCGCGTATCGTGGACGAAGTGAGTATTGGACCGCAGTTAGGTGAGGAAAATATCCAGGCCGGTATGAGCTCGTTTGTCATCGCCTTGATGGTCATCCTGCTCTACATGATGTTTTACTACAAGGGGGCCGGTTTGATCTCGAACATGGCTTTGATTGCCAACCTGTTCTTTTTGATCGGTGCCTTGGCCTCTTTGGGAGCGGCATTGACGTTGCCGGGTATCGCAGGTATCGTTTTGACCATCGGAATGGCCGTTGATGCCAACGTATTGATTTATGAACGCATTCGGGAAGAGATGCGCGGAGGAAAAGGCATGATGATGGCCGTGAAGGATGGTTATTCCAAAGCGTACAGCGCGATTATCGACGCCAACGTGACCACCTTGTTGACAGCCTTCGTATTGTATAGCTTCGGTAGCGGTGCGATTCGCGGATTCGCGACGACGTTGATCATCGGTATTTTCACCTCGTTGTTCTCAGCGATTGTGTTGACCCGTTTGGTTTTCTTCAGCCGCCTAGAAAACAAGAAGCCGATCAGCTTCTATACCGAAACCACCAAGAATTGGTTCACTTCTATCAATGCCAACTTCGTAGGCAACCGGAAGCGTTTCTACATTCTGAGCAGTGTGGTTATTCTTGCGGGATTGGCCAGCTTATCGACCAAGGGTTTGCAATACGGTGTTGAGTTTTCTGGAGGAACGACTTTTGACGTCTCTTTTGAAGAGCCCGTCGATGCACAAGCGATTCGGGAGTCATTATCTGAGGCATTTACCGAAGAAGGCAAAATGGGCAATCCCATCGTGCAGACCAAAGACAGCGACTCCAAGTTGCGGATCATGACCAACTACTTGATCAACAACCAAGACCCCAACCAAGACGAGATGATTCAAGCTGCTTTGAGCGAGGGATTGGCGGTAGTTGGTGTAGGCTACACGGTTGACCAGTACAACAAAGTAGACCCCACCATTTCGGATGACTTCCGTGCTGGGGCGAAGAAAGCGATGGTCTTCTCGTTGTTGATTATCTTCTTGTACATCTTCTTCCGTTTCCGGAAGTGGCAGTATGGTTTGGGCGCCTTGATTGCGATGGTGCATGACGTGGTCATTGTATTGAGCTGCTTCAGTATCTTCAGTGGCATCTTACCCTTCACCATGGAAATCGACCAAGCATTCATCGCTGCGATCTTGACCGTTATCGGTTACTCGATCAACGACACGGTGGTTGTGTTTGACCGGATCCGTGAGTACGTTGGCTTGTATGGAGACAAACGCGCTGATGCGACGTTGATGAATGATGCGCTGAACAGCACGCTCAGTCGGACGATCAACACTTCCCTCTCGACATTTGTGGTCTTGTTGACCATCTTCGTGTTAGGCGGAGACAACATCAAAGGCTTCGTATTTGCTCTGATGATCGGTGTAATTGTTGGTACATACAGCTCGATCTTCATTGCAACCCCAAGCGTATTGGACTTCAGCAAGAAGTTGAAAGCATAAGATTTTAGCAAACCGCAATCAGCGGTATATGCATCATGAAAAAGCCACCCTCACGGGTGGCTTTTTTGTTTCGTCTGAGGTCTGGGTCAATTGATGGATATCATGCCATTCCGGAAGAGTTGATAAGGACTCAATGCCTGAAGATCAAGACGCCAGGTCAACCTGGCACAATCAACTCCGAATTCCCCATCGATGATCAGCGGGAATTGGATGTCCATGAATCCCAAAGGCAGGGATACTCCGGCCACCCAATGCGGGTCAGTGTCCGCCATGATTCCCCCCGCGAAAAGCTGAAAAAACAACGGACTGTCCCATGAAACCGAAGCGGAAAGCAGCGATTGACTGGCCTGGATACTTTGCAAAGGCAAACCTCCCTGGTATACCGACACTTGCTGCCCTAGCCAACCCTCGCCAGAACGGCTAAAGAAGGTGTGATCCATCATGGGATCTACCGAGCCCGTTGGCCCTGCGGCCAAAAGCGGATAGACTCCCTCATCACCCGTTACGATGGCCCCATAAATACGCCAATCCAACGTGCGGCCTTGCTCATTGATGCGCCTTTTGCCATCGTAACCAAAATGCAACACTTTCGCCTGATGGTCCATGGAAGGGAACAATCCAGGACCTTGATCCAAGCCCAACCAAGAAGAGTTTGCCATGTGTTGTGATGACCCCAAAACACGCCAGCCGATATTCATCGATTGAAGCAACAGCGGCTGCTTCAATTTCACCTCATACTCAATGGAAAAAGCCTGTTTGTAGCTACTGCTCAACGGAGCAAATCCCGGGTCGTTCACGGAGTTGTTGTAGTTGCGAATCAACCGCAAATCAACCCCTTCGATCAACAACTCAGATGACAAAGGCATAGAGGGTTGCCGGTTGAATTGACCGATCAAACGAAGCGAACTCCGGTTAGCAGTCTCCGTATTCCAATCTTGGACATCGCTCGTGAACCTTCTCGCTTGCGCTTCCATGCGCCATTCATTGCGTCGCAGTGACAGGCGGGCAACACCTCCCAAATTCGACATCTGCGTGCTCCACATAGGCATGAGCAACCACTCAAAGTCACGCGCCGGCAAAACCGTGTTGTGTAAGGCCAAGCCCGGCATCCACCCATCCCGGTCATTCCAACCAGTGATGGGCAAATACCCCAACTGGGTCCGGTCAGAGCGGTCCAGACGCGTAAGAAGCCGGATGGAAAGCGGCTCAATCTTGCGCAACAATCCTCGGGTGCGTATGCTGTTGTTGTGCCGATCGTATTCCAACATTTGTTCCTTTTCATCGAGCCGGAATTGACGAAACCGCAATCCCGTTTCATCCGTGGAAGGCAGCGGAACCACAGCAACGTCCCCAGGTGCCACACCGTTGTACCATCCGAATTCAACCCACGTGGAGTCACCCGTTTGGCCGGACACCGAGAATGGGCCCGCGATGTCACCTCGGTTTTGCACTCGTAGCGTGTAGTCGTCGCCTTGACGTTTCAGACTATGCAACGCATAATTCGTATGACCCGTGGTTTGGACGATGTCGTCAAAAAACCAGGACAAATCTTTCCCGGTTGAGGTTTCCAAAGAAGTTCTCAAATCTGCTGGTGACGGATGCTTGAATTTCCACGCATCGAAATACGCCTGCATTCCCACATCAAACACGTCCGACCCTAGAGCTTGGCGCAAATACTCGAATGCTGCAGCGGACTTCATGTAAACGATGGTTCCGTAGTTGACCTGACTGAATGAATCCGAATGGCATTGCATGGGCTGATCCACTAGCATACGCGCACTCAAGAGGTAGGCCAATTGATCCTTACTCTGATAGGAAAAACGCGTGACCTCTAGTTTCTCCATCAGAGGCGTGGCGCGGGATCCGGCCAACCCGAGTTCATCGCCGTATTTCTCCACGAAATAACGTGATTCATTGAAGGAGTTGATGCCCTCGTCCATCCACGCGTTGGTCCGCTCGTTGGAACCCAAAATTCCATAAAACCAATTGTGACCAACCTCATGGACAATCACTTGTTCCAACCCCAAATCACTTCCCGCGCGACCAATCACGGTGATATTGGGGTATTCCATCCCTCCTCCAGCACTGATGGTGCCGTCCACAGCAGTCACGTGATTGTATGGATAATCCCCGTTCCATTTGGAATACCAATATGTGGCATCTGCCAAATACTCCAAGGACTCCCCCCAAAGCTTGGCTTGATCTGATGTAAACATCGCCCAAGTAGTGACCTCCCGAGTACTATTCGGCAACGCAACTGAGCCTTTCAAAACCATCCAGCGCTTGTCTGCAAACCACGCAAAATCATGCACCTGTGTTTGCTTGAATCGCAAGGTTTTCGTCTCCAAAGAAGATGGGGGAAACGAATCAGATCGCGCTTCTTCAGACTCGAAAAAAGCCATATCCATTTGCCTAGAAGTCGCAAGTGCGAGAGAATCTAGAAACTGCATTTCCCGTGCGTTGTCCGCTTCTTCCGGTGACATATCCCCCGTAGCACCGACGACATAATTCTTCGGCAACGTAATGGAAACATCGAAAGAACCGTATTCCGAATAGAATTCGCCTTGGGTCAAATAGGGCATTTCGTGCCATCCATCCCGGTCGTAAACTGCTGGCTTCGGATACCATTGGGTCATTTGGTACGATTCTCCGATGTGTCCCAAACGACTGATTCGTCCCAATGGAATGCGAACGCGAAACGGTGTTTCATACGTCAATTTCGCTCCAGGAAGCAACGGTTTGGGAAGGACAAGCCGAGCGATATCGATGTGCTCCGGATGAAATTCCCACGTCACGGGAGAACCATCGACCCGGAAATCCAATGAATCGATGCCGCCCAGTTGGCGTTGCATGGCGTAAAACATGAACATATTGCCGTTGCGAAATTCCTGCTTGGCCAAAGCCGTCTTGCCATTGGCATACGCGTTGGGCCACAAATGAATCCAGAGGGCGTCTAAGGTGTCCGGACTGTTGTTGATGTACGTCGTGGCGATGTGACCCCGAGCTTGATGGGATTGATCGTCCAATGCGACCTCAATCACATGGTCCACCTGTTGCTGAAAATATGCAGCTTCCGAAGTCTGAGCTACCATCTGCCCCAGTGCCAGAATGAAGCTTCCCGCAACCAATAGCCAACCCTGATAATCCGAATAAAAGGAATCCATGGAGTTCAATGTAAAGTGGGTAATTAAACAATAGTAATTCAATCAAAAATACTCCGCCCAAACTTAAAAGCACTGCTTTAACTTTGCCCCATGGGAGCGACGGAAATTGTATTCATCTTTTTGATCTACCTCTTGCTCTTCGGGGCTAAAGGCATTCCGTCGATGGCACGGACGATGGGTTCTGCCGTACGTGAGTTTCGGAGCGCTACGGATGAAATCCAGCGCGAAATCTTAGGAACAACCGATGGCATCCGAGACGAAGTCAACAAGGTTCGCGACGCAGCCGACCCCACGACTTCCCGCACCAAGGCAAAAGACGAGGATTCCAAATCGTCCGAATCCCCCGCCAGCTGATGGATGCATTGCTTCTCCTCTTAGGTCTTGCAGCATTGGTATTGAGCGGTGAGTTGTTGGTCCGGTATGCTTCAAGCATTGCCGTCAAAGCATCCATCCCACCTGTTATCATAGGATTGACCATCGTCTCGCTCGGAACATCTGCCCCAGAAGTGATGGCGTCGGTTCGCGCCGCTTTGAACGGCAATCCCGGCATCGCCATCGGCAACGTCATCGGCTCCAACATTGCCAATTTGGCACTGATTTTGGGCATCACCGCATTGATTCATCCGGTCGCTGTCAACCGATCCTTGATACGGTCGGATTGGCCGGTGATGTTTGCGGCCAGCATACTCTTTGTGTTTTTTGCCTATGATGGCCAGTTAGAGCAATGGGAAGGTGGCGTACTCTTTGCATGCACGTTTGTGCTCATCGCCATGCTTTATTGGAGAAGCAAGAAAGACCGCAGACCCAAAGAAGAAGAAGAACTGGACTTGGGCGTTGAACCCGTCCTCCATCGACCTGTTATTTGGCTTATGTCGGGCATTGGACTGGCGTGCGCTGGTCTGTACTACGGTTCGGAATGGTTCATTCAGGGAGCAAGTGGACTGGCCGTTTCAGCGGGTGTGAGCGACCACGTCATCGGCCTCACAGCAGTCGCCTTTGGGACCAGCATACCGGAATTGGTCACATCGGGCGTGGCCGCCATGAAAAGGGAGTCGGACCTGGCATTGGGCAACCTCATCGGTTCCAACATCTTTAACATCTTCCTCGCAATCGGTGTGAGCGCTGGCATCACGGCGATGCCCGTTGATGGACAAGCCATCGCCTCCGATTTTTGGTGGATGCTTTTGGTGGCTGCGATGATCCTCCCGATGATGATTCACCAACGTTTGATCCACCGTTGGAAAGGCATCATTCTTCTCGCCACCTATGCCATCTATATCACCGTGGTGATTCTTGGCACATGATTCCAGAAGTCTTTTTTTAACTTCATCACGCCACGACATCGTTGATTTTTCGGATAAACATGAACATTTCGACTGCTTCACGTTTCAGGATATGACGTTACCAATCTTCTGCGGTAACTTTGAATCCACTTTAATCACCGACCATGTCTGTGCACAAACAAGCCAAGCGAATCACCACGCAGGTGCTCGCTGAAATGAAAGCCAACGGCGAACGAATCGCTATGCTGACGGCTTATGATTATTCCATGGCCACCATTGTGGACCTGGCAGGCGTCGATATCATCCTCGTCGGTGATAGCGCCTCCAACGTCATGGCTGGTCACGAAACGACTCTACCCATCACCTTGGACCAAATGATTTACCACGCCTCGAGTGTGGTACGTGCGGCCAAACGGGCATTGGTCGTTGTTGACATGCCTTTCGGAACCTACCAAGGCAATTCGAAAGAGGCATTGAAATCAGCCATCCGCATCATGAAGGAAAGTGGAGGCCACGCTGTGAAATTGGAAGGCGGACACGAAATTCGGGAAAGCGTCGAGCGCATTTTGAGCGCGGGCATTCCGGTGATGGGTCACCTCGGCCTGACGCCTCAATCGATCTACAAATTTGGCACCTATACCGTCCGGGCCAAAGAAGAAATGGAAGCCGAGCAGTTGCGGAAGGATGCCAAACTTTTGGATGAAATCGGCTGTTTCGCTGTCGTTTTTGAAAAAATCCCTGCGGGTCTTGCTGGCGAGATCAGCAAGTCGATTCATTGCCCCACGATCGGCATTGGAGCCGGTGGCGCATGCGATGGTCAAGTATTGGTCCTTCATGACATGCTTGGTATCACACAGGAATTCAGCCCGCGTTTCTTGCGTCGTTATGGCAACATGGGGGAACAGATGCTCTCTTCCATTGACCAATATGTGAAAGACGTGCGGAGTCGGGACTTCCCCAACCAAGACGAACAGTATTGATCCATGGGTGATCAGAGTCCTGCATCAGAAGGCCCGCAATGGGCCAAAAAACCGAAGCTGCCCATTGTCATGAGCACAGTGGACAATTTGCAAGTGCTCTACGAAGACAATCACGTCATCGCTGTCAACAAACGTTCCTCCGACATCGTCCAGAGCGATGCTAGCGGCGACGTTACGTTGTGTCAGGTCGTAGGTGAATACATCAAGCGGAAGTACAACAAACCCGGCGACGCCTTCATCGGCACAGTCCACCGTTTAGACCGCCCGGTCAGCGGTGTGATTCTCTATGCGCGAACTTCCAAAGCGCTGTCGCGCTTGACCAACATGTTTCGGATTCGCGAAGTCCAAAAGACTTATTGGGCCGTGGTCCGACCAGCACCTAGCTCATTGGAAGGGCACATCATCAACTTCCTCGAGAAGAACGAAAAAACCAACAAGAGTTTCGCTTCCGACCATCCCGGTCCCGGTCGCAAAGAATCGGAATTGAAATACCGCACTGTGGGGAAATCGGATCACTACACCTTTGTGGAAGTGCAACCCAAAACGGGCAGGCACCACCAAATCCGTGCTACGATGGCAAGCCTAGACAGCCCGATCAAAGGCGACATCAAGTACGGAGCGAAACGCACCAACGACAACGCTTCGATACACCTACATGCACGTCGCATCGATTTTATGCATCCCGTGAAGCGTGAACCGATGAGCATCCTTGCTCCTCTGCCAGATGATCCCGTCTGGAACGAGTGGTTGCGGATTGATAGCGGCCTCACAGACGCTTAACCCAATTTAGCGTTTTCAGAGCATCGCGAGGTGCGTATCTTTGCCGCCATGAATACGCAACCGGAACACGTCAAGTGCCTCATCATTGGGTCAGGACCTGCAGGCTACACAGCCGCTATATATGCTGCTCGCGCCGACATGAAGCCTGTCCTTTACCAAGGCATGCAACCTGGAGGTCAGCTCACAGAAACTACGGAAGTGGACAATTTCCCAGGCTATCCGCAAGGAATTAACGGTCCTCAGATGATGACGGATTTGGAGGAACAGGCTAAGCGGTTTGATACGGATGTTCGGAACGGTTGGGTGACCGAAGTCGACTTGACCGGTCCCGTGCATAAAATTTGGGTCGGCGAAGGGGCTGATCGAACTGAAATACTCGCCGACAGCGTGATTATTTCAACCGGCGCTTCAGCCAAATGGCTGGGTCTGGAATCGGAATTGCGTCTTCGCGATGCTGGTGGCGGAGTGAGCGCGTGTGCCGTTTGCGATGGATTCTTTTACCGCGGACAAGAAGTGGTCATTGTCGGTGCCGGAGATACAGCATGCGAAGAAGCCAGCTACTTAGCCAAGCTTTGTTCCAAGGTCACCATGTTAATCCGCAAGGACACCATGCGCGCATCTAAAGCGATGCAGAATCGCGTGTTAAATATGGAGAACATTGAGGTGTTGTGGAATAGCGAAACGGTTGAAGTTTTGGGCCAAGAAGGTGTTGAAGCGATTCGGGTCAAGAACAACCAAACCCAAGAAACACACGACATCCCGGCTACGGGATTTTTCGTTGCCATCGGCCACAAACCGAACACCGATGTGTTTAAGGGATGGCTTGATTTGGACGAGCAGGGCTACATCAAATACGACCAACCAGGTACATCCAAAACCAACCGTGATGGGGTTTTCGTTAGCGGAGATGCTGCGGACAAAGTTTACCGCCAAGCGGTTACCGCTGCTGGAACCGGTTGCATGGCTGCCCTCGATGCCGAGCGTTATTTAGCTGCACGTGGGGTTCACTGAGAAGGAAATCGGGCTTCTTAACGTATTCTCCATATTGACCATTTTGCTCATAAATGCTCGTTTTTTCA
Organism: Flavobacteriales bacterium; assembly: GCA_028823145.1. GTDB lineage: Bacteria > Bacteroidota > Bacteroidia > Flavobacteriales_D > Sanyastnellaceae > UA16. The sequence goes on along the minus strand of JAPKCA010000004.1, from coordinate 34,971 downwards.
TCAAAAAGAGTCAATAAATGCTCTTTTTGAGCAAAATTCGACGTTTTTTATTACTTTCTAAAATGGTGCCGGTCTGAATTAGACACAGCAAAAGAGCCAACAAAAAAGCCTCACACAAACGTGCGAGGCTTTTTCTTTTTGGGTGGCTAATGGGGCTCGAACCCACGACCCTCGGTACCACAAACCGATGCTCTAACCAGCTGAGCTATAGCCACCGTATCCCACAAAGGGTGCGCAAAGATAATCGTGATGATTTAATTCGCACGCACCAAATCAGGGAATATCGTCTTCCCCATAAACTCGTTGAATAAGCGCTTGGATTCAATGGGGCAACCAATGACGTCCGTGCGCTCAGCAGCTGGCGCTTGACCAGCCATTAGGGCTGCCAACGCAAGCTCCAGGTCGTTGACCCTTGGCGCATTCCGGTGTTTTCCCAAGGCGAAATACAAATCATTGATCCGGCCTCGGTACCGCACGTTGCCAAGCGAATCCAGTACAAACACTTCAGGTGTCCAACGGGCATCTAGCACATCAGCCCATCCGACGGTGTCAGGAGCGAGCTCCCACTCAACCGAGTATCGTTCGCGAAACGTGTCTATGGCAGCACGGTCCACATCGGGATTTGGAAACCAACCTGTGAGTTCTACCTCACCAAAATGCTCCGACTCCCAAACCTCATCCAATTGATTGAGGTAAAATGTGTAATCCTGGCATACCGGACAAAGCGGCGCCAAAAAGACCCAAACAAACCACATATCAGCGCCCGCCTACGACATAGAGGACATGGCTGCGCTTGGTCCCTTCGGCTGTAGTCAATCGGTACACGTATGTGGCTTCATGCAGTCCGCTCAACGTGGTGCGGAACAGGTGATGGCCTGCTGGATATGAAACGCCTTCCTGCCAGGATTCAACCAATCGTCCTTGGATATCAAACAACTCCAAAGTCACAGAAGCTGGTTCTTGCAAATGGAATCCAATGGTCACTTCTTGGCCGTTGGCTGCCGGATTCGGCCAAGCAGGAAAGAGATTGTCTGTTTGGTACACAATGCGGGTGTTTTCATCCGCTGAAGACAAGGTGATGTCCTCATCTCCCGGCATGTAGTCCACAGTTTGCAAAAACATCACGAACATCTCATCGCCAGTCAAATCACCCCAAGACATCCATTCTGGAGGGTTGTGGGGATTGTAGGGGTTATCTGAGGTGTTATCATAGGTGCAAAAAGCATGGATGCGGTATTGAGCCGGGATGTGCTTCAACTGGGGGAAACTAAAAATGCCTTGCCAATTGAAATCCCATTGCGGGATGGAAATCAATGGGATCGTATCCTGCTCATTCGAAGAAACTGCATACACCTCCCAGGCCTGGCCCAACAAATGACAATGTGGCGTAATCGACAAGACACTGATATCGCTCGGGTTGTCGTAGATGCCGTGGAATGTGGTCACTAGGTTTGGCAGAATGTAAAACGGTTCGGTCAGATTCCCAGGGCCCATTGTAATCAAATCCACTTCACGCTGAATCGGCTCTTGAGCAAAGAATAAGTTCAATTCGGTTTGGTCAATCTCCTCAATTGGAGTTGGGCCGTAATGCATTTGCAAAAGCAGCCGCCCATCAGGACCGATTTTCTTTCCGATGGTCGAAGGGAATTCTGTAGGCGAAGCTCCTGGAACCCAGCCACCAAATAAAAAGTCTTCCACATTCACCCCATAATCACCAAAGCTCTCATAACCTGGCGATGGATCTGCTGCGTCGAGTGCCTCAGCACCAGAAATCGCAGTTGGGCTCTCTGTGTAGCCAATCAAGGTGTGATGTGCGATCGCCGAATTGCCGGGACGGATTTCCACAGCACGGATTTCCTTTTCCTCAGTCACCCCCGTTTCCAGCACAAATACTTGGTATTGTTCCTGCATGTCCCCAGCGTGAACATACGGCTCCGGCATGGACAAGACTAAGTCCGGTTCTCCAATTTGACTTCCTTCAGGGAATTCTGGCAATCCCGGATTATCAGCCGGGTCACCTTCGATCATCCCGCCCTCATACCAATCAGCCAAGACTTGAACTTGTTCGTCGGTTAGGAAACGTTCACCACGCAAAGTCGAATATGACGGGTCAGGTGTCCATGGTGGCATGTAGCCGCTCTCTGTGACGTACGAAATGAATTCTCCGTAACCGGATACTTCATCGTAATTGGTAAACGGCATAGGGCCGATTTCACCGACACGGTGGCACTGAGTGCAGTTTAGGTAGATAATGGGCGCTACATCTGCATGAAACGTTGGAGCCTGTGCTTGAAGATTGCTGGCGACGAAAAGAAAAAAGGAACAAGTGATTATACGGTACATGCTTGAGGTGCGTTTGAAATCTGGACTAATTTAACCCATTCCAAGGAAAGATTAAGAATCCCATTGGTTCAGCGAACTTTGCAATCCCATGGCCCCGCAGTCAACTCCAACCTATGCCCCTGATAATATGCGCATTTTGCACATCGCAAGTTGGTACCCAAGCATGGCTCACAGGACATTGGGCAACTTCGTTCAACGCCATGTACAGGCCATAGCCACCCTCCACCCTTCCGAAGTTTGGTATGCCGCACCGGTGGAAGCTGGTCGGGACATACCACTCAATGAAACCAACGAATCAGAGAGGCTCACCGAACGAATCGCATATTTCAAAGCCGAGCGTCCGGTGGTGATGCATACGACCCGTGCCCTGCTCCGTTTGGCTGAAGGGCAAGAGTCATCCTTCGATGCCATCCATTTGCATGTCGCCTACCCTGCGGGTCAAGCCGCACGCATTTTGGCCAAACGCTGGAACATTCCCCTGATCCTCACAGAGCATTGGACTGCTTACCATGCCGACCAACGTCAAAAATTGCCGTTCTGGCGAAAACGCTCCATGCGTCTGACCGGGCGGGCGTGCCAACTCATTTGCCCCGTATCGGAAGACCTTGCTGAGAGCATGCGCACGTTTGGCATGGGAGAAGAATTTCGCGTGGTCCCCAATGTCGTGGATACCGAATTGTTTCACCCCAGCGCTGAACCATCATCCAAAGACTCTTTTGAATTCCTGCACATCAGCTCTCTCGTGGATGATCACAAAAACGTGAGCGGCATCTTGCGCGCGGCCGCTGTTTGTTTGAACGAGCAGGATAATTTACAATGGACCATTCTCGGTGACGGTGACCCAAAGCCACACCAAGAATTTGCCAAATCATTGGGCATCGGACAACACGTAACCATTGGCGGTGAAATCAAGCTCGACGAAGTCGCAAAACGCATGAGGCAAGCCAGCGCATTGATTTTGTTCAGTCATTTTGAAAATTTTCCGTGCGTCATCCCCGAAGCGTGGGCCAGTGGTATTCCGGTCATCTCAAGTGACGTCGGCGGGATCCGAGAACACCTCAACGATGAACGCGGAAGGCTCGTACCTGCTGGAGATGAAGAGGCACTGATCAAGGCCATTCGGGAGATTCGACAATCGCTCTGGGACTCCATGGCATTGCGGACACATGCGGAAAACGTGTTCAGTGTGAAAGCCGTAGCGCGAGCATTCCATGGAGTGTATCAATCTCTCGAGAAGCGATGAGCCTGCGATCGCACATCCTGCACTCCATTCGCAGCCGGGGCTGGTTGCTCTTGTTTTCGACATGCGTCATCCTCATCAATTCACGCACCTTGGGAGCAGAGGGTCAAGGCGAAATCGCATGGGTGCAATTGGGCATTTTGTTGGTGACCGGATTCAGTGGTTTTATTGCCGGTGGTGCGGTCGTGTATTTGCAGCAATCCATTCCCTTGCGTTCGACGATTTTACCAGGACATATTTGGCTGCTGATTTCTTCCGTCTTAGCAAGTTTACTCGGCGTATCTACTGGATTTCTTCCCGCAGCATACGCGTACGATATCGCCCTGCTAGGTTGGTTGCAAGGAATCGTGGTCTTCCACAGCCAACTGCTTTTGGGCGCACAAGCTGTGGTGTGGCACAACCGCCTTCAAGTCATGCAAACCGGACTTCTCGTCACGGGGATGGTTGTTGCCTATTTCGGATGGGGCTGGCAATCCATTGATGCATTTCTGGCGGCCCTGCTCATCAGCTTGGCATGCACCACTGTGGTTTCGACGTGGAAGCTTCGATCGCTTCCTCACATTGACCGAGCGGTTCCAACGTCACGCGTTTGGACTTTGCTTTGGAAGCACGGTAGCGCGTCGCAATCTGGCGCTTTGTTGCAGATGCTGACCAACCGGACCAATTTCAGTCTCTTGGCCCAACAAGGAATGGGTGGAGCGGCAGCTGCCGGAGTTTATTCGGTGGCTTTCTATGGCCTCGAAGCTATTTGGGTCGCTGCCCGAGGGTTGGCACCCGTGTTGCACACGAGGACCGCACATACCTCCGATCGCCAAAAACGCATCGAACAAACCCGGGCTTTCTTGAGCCTGGCATTGGTCATCACAACTTCGTTGCTCGTGGTGGCAGCTCTCATCCCCGATGATCTATACACGTGGGTCTTTGGATTTGGAGGCATCCAACCTCTAATCTGGTGCTTGGGGCCGGCAGCGATTGCGGGATGCAAGGCGTCCATTTTGGCGCATCATTTATCTGGAATCGGCCAACACCGGTGGAACGCTTGGACGTCTGGGTTGGGTTTGATTGTTCTCATCGTTTCGGCTTCGTTGTTGATTCCATTGCACGGAACCGTCGGTGCTGCTTTGGCCGCCTCATTGGCCGCGATTGTTCAGACAGGAGGACTCGTGGCGGGTTGGTGCCAAGCAGAAAAGGCCAAAGCGTGGGACTTATGGCCTCAAAAAGGCGACTGGAACATCATTCGACGCCGCTCAGGCGAGGTGGAATAAATCATTCACAACGGGCGGACGTTCGGCTTCAAACCCCTCTCCTATCCGCACTCCCCCAGATCTTCCCATGGCCAGATTCCGGCCCTTTAGATAATCTAAAAAATCTGGAGAGCTGATGGGAGTGACCGGGGCATTGTCATCAACACCTCCATAAAATTGGGTGGCATACGCCATGATGGCGCGTGATTTGATTTCTTCAAAACCTTCGATATCCACCACAAAATCTGGCTCTCGCCACCGATCTTGAATAGTGAAATAAACCGAACGAGGGCGCCAAGCCTCCTGCGGTAATCCAGACTGATCATCGACGGTTTGAATTTTTGAAAGGCCGCTCAGAAAACACGCGCGACTGACGAGTTCACTTGCCCGGCCATGATCTGGGTGCCTGTCCGACTTCGCATTGGCAATGACGACAGAAGGACGCAACCGGCGCAACACTTCTACCACAGCCAACAAGGAAGCTTCATTCATCTCAAAAAAGCCATCGCCAAGATCTAAATTTTCTCTATGGGCAACACCCAAAATAGCAGCAGCAGCAGCTGCTTCGGATTTACGTGTTTCAGCTGTTCCACGCGTTCCCAATTCTCCGCGGGTCAAATCCACCAGGGCGACACGCTTTCCCTGCGATGTCAAAAGCGCCACCGTTCCACCGGCTGCCAACTCCACATCATCTGGATGTGCACCGAATGCACACACATCCATGGGGTCGATTGGTGATTGTGTCATGACTCAAAGATAGTGCCGTGTGCCATTTCTTGAATACGGGAGGAAGATTGAACAAGAATGCGATTAAAACTGTTCCCAAACCATGGACACCAACTCATCTGCACACACAGCCGACGCGCTGATTATTGGGGCTGGTTTCTCAGGAATTGAAGCAGCAACCACCATCGCATCAAAAGGCAAATCTCCCCACCATGGTTGCATGCCGTTGAAGGTGCCTTTTTCTTGGTCCATGATGTCTTCATTCACCAACTAAGCGAACAGGTCACTGAATCCATTGTTTGGTACAATCCTGACCACAACATGGGTTGGCGAATATTCAGCATGCCAGCAGATGACTTGATTTATGGTTTTCTTTTGATTGGAATGCACATTGCGGGTTTCGAAATTCTCAAAAATCGAAGACTGAACTTGGGCCGATCTCAGAAGCAATGAAGAGGTGTTCGCATCACCAAATCAGGTGAGCGCTGACCGGTCGATGGTCCGATAAGACCACATCGCCCGTTTCATAGGACCGGCATTTCATTATGGGGCTGTGCAGGACAAAGTCGATGCGCATTCCCGGAATATCTCCAATGTAGGTTGCTCCCAAAAATCCTTGTCCACCTGAATATGCATCCACGAGATATGGCTGAAATTGCTGTGCTGCAAAGGAAACAGGGACATCATTGAAATCACCCATCAACACCACCGGGTAGGGACTATCCGCCACATGTTGGGCAACTATTTTTGCTTGCACAGCACGCTTTTCCCAAGCCCTTTCCAATCGGCTCAGCAACCTTAAGCGTTCCGCTGAATCAGGACCGGTACGAACCGCTTCGTAATCCTCTTCTTCAAAGTGAATACTACTCAAATGAACGTTGAACACACGAATGGTATCACCGTCCAATTCGATATCCACCAACATCCCGCTGTTATTTGGCTCATCTGGAAATACGATGGCGCGTTTTTGGATGATTGGATGCCTGGACATCACCGCTAGTCCAAACAACTTCTGGTGACCCCGACCAAACTTGAATTCTTCCGCCCAATGGGATAAACCGGAAGCCTGCAACAACCGCTTCTTGGTCATCCAGGGATCATTGTTTTCTTCCAAAAAACATTCTTGGATACACACGACATCAGCAGCCACCTCCTCGATATACGTCAACATTTCCGACCTTGAATTGGTATTCTTTAACCACTCCAAACGATCAAATTGCCGAACGTTCCAACTGAGGACGTGCAACTCCTTTGAATCCACCTTTTCATCCGATTCTTGAAACCGAGATGACGTTCCTGGCGCATAATTCAAAGCTGGAGATTCAATCCCCCATGATGTCCTAATAATTGGCCATCCAAACGTTTGAGCAGCATGCGGGTATGACAGAAACAATGCCCCCAACGCCCAGGCAACAGAACGCATGCGACGCGACCAAAGTCCTCCGATCGCTCCGATGAATAAAACCATCCAACTCAGTGGAAAAAGCATGCAAGCCACTCCGAGCCATGGCCACGAAGGCATGTTGAATCGGACTCCGATCTCTGCCAAAACAACCCCTAAAAGACCAGAAATAACAAGCAGCATGGGCCAAACCGCCCGACGTTCCTTTTTCATCCCCGGTTGGACTCATTAAACAGAAAAGCCTTTTCCTCCTTTGACAAATTGTCGTAGCCATGTTTGGATATCTTATCCAAGATGCCATCCATCCGAGATTCGCGCTCTTGTTTCTGTGCGTTGAATTCATCGTCAGACTGCGCGCGGGAAGTTTTTCTCTCAGTCCTCTTTTTTTTCTTGGAAAAACGGTTGAATCTCCCCCCTTTTTCCATGCGCATCTTCGAATCCGAGCGGCTCTGAAAAAGTGAGATGATCGCATCCAACAATCGCTCAAACCAACCGACCAGATCTCTTCCGTTTCGCTGCTGACGTACCATTAAAAACCCAAAGAGTGCCCCACCCAGATGAGCCAAATTCCCGCCCATATTCTCTCCATTGCTCAATGCGAAATAATCCAACAATACGAATCCAATCGCAACGTACTTCAGCGGAACGGACCCAAGCAGAATCAGTCCAATCGGACGCTCCGGCTCTTTTGTCGCTGCAGCAACAAAGATGGCCATCACCGCAGCACTCGCCCCGTAGGCATATTGACCTTGTTGCAAAGCTGGGAAAACATTGGTCGCCACGAAATACAAGACAAAACCAGCCAACCCACCGACAATGTATGTGCTTAAAAGCCGACGGGATCCAAATTGAATCATAAACAAACGGCCCATCCAATAAAGCAAAGCCAAGTTGATCACCAGATGCCACACCCGCATATGAACGAACATGTGGGTCAAGATCGTCCACGGCCGCTCCATCAAAAGCTGTGGATTCCAAGTCGTAGCTAAACCCAAGGCTTCGTCCAATGGAAATGGTTGCCCACCACTTAAGGTAACCAGCAATTGCAGAGTGGTCATCACGACAAAAACTCCCGCATTGACCAAGATCAGGCGCACTAAAATGCCGCCCTGCTTCCACTGCATTTTCAATTCATTCCACATCGTGTACTTGACCTAATATCAATAAAATGTGCCTCGATCCTTTTGCCATCTTTTGAGCATGACATATCCAAAAAGCATGCCACCCAAGTGCGCAAAATGGGCCACGTTATCGCCAGACCCGTTTTGAAATGCCAAGCTCAACTCGATCAATCCGTATCCCATAACAAAGTACTTGGCTTTAATTGGAATGGGAGGGAAAAGCAACATCAATTTGGTGTTGGGGAACAACATCCCAAAGGCCAACAAAATACCAAAAACGGCACCTGAAGCCCCGACTACCCTTCCAAAGGCAAACTCCTGAACCTGTACAGCCCTTAAATCTGACATGCCCATCGGAATCATCATTTCCCTAGAAGGAAAAAACGTCTGGAAAGCACTATAAAATTCTAAGCCAATGAAAAGCTCATGCAAGAAAAACCCTCCGAGTCCACTGATGATGTAATAATTCAAAAAGCGTTTTGGGCCCCAAACACGCTCTAGCTGACCACCGAACATGTACAATGCAAACATGTTGAAAAACAAATGCATAAGCCCTCCGTGCATAAACATATGGGTGATGATTTGCCATGGACGGAAAAACGGCGAACCTGGATAAGTCCCAGCAAACCACGTAATGGCCTGTTCCTCGCCAATTTGCATGGAGGCGAGAAAAAACAAAACGTTGATGATGATGAGGTTGCGTACAACCACAGGGATGTTTTGGAACATTAGCGGAATCGTTGCTCAATATCTGTCAAACCAAAGGTAACAATGACGACTCTACCAAACGGGTCCAATCCGGGGGTTGAACAACCAAATAAGCGGTCCAGTAAATCAGCCATTTCTGCAGAAGTCAAAGACTTTCCCGGTTTAACGGAAAGGGTTCTCGCCATCTGCGCTGCTACGCGCTCCGCACGGCTGATCTCGGCTGATTCTTCTTCGCGATCCAACAACACCGCTTCCACCAAATCCTGAGGCGTTGCCTCGCCTTCTGCAGGTAAACCGGTGATTTCTATGCCGTCTTCATGCGCCGTGAAATGCAATCCCAATTGGGCCAACCACTCGGCAGACTCCAACATAAATTCACGATCAACAACCGACAAGGTCACCCGCTCAGGGAACAACAATTGCTGCGTGCTTATTGCCGGTTCGGATGCTTCGAGGCGAATCACCAACGATTCATACAACACCCGTTGGTGTGCACGATTCTGATCGATGAGCAACATCCCAGAACGAGTCGATGCCACGATATAACGTTGCTGGAATTGGAACATTGGACGATCCTGTTCAACCTTCATCTCTTCCCCTGGAGTGATTCCAACTGCCAAGGGCTTCGTCGTTTCATTGACTTCCCATGGATTCGCTCTCTTCAGGTTTTCCACCGCCGGCGCGTCCTCACCGTACAGTGTTTTCCAAGCGTCAATCTGTCCCCCACTGGGCCTTAACGACCCCGAACCTTGAGACGATTTGCGTGGTTCATGAAATGGATTGTAGTCTAGGTTGACCCGAACCTCCGGCTGGGGTATGGATCGATTAACGTCCAAAGGTTGAACATCGATGGCCGTTTCCTGATCAAAATCCAATGAAGGCGCAACCGCATATTTCCCTAATCCTCTTCGGATAGCGGGAAGCAATAAGGCCTGAATATACCGGTCTTCGTCAAATTTTACCTCCGTTTTAGTCGGGTGGATGTTCACGTCCAAACGCGCTGGATCAATGGTCAAAAACAAAACATACAAGGGATATTGACCCGATGGGAGCAATCCTTCATAGGCATCCATGATGACCCGATTCAGCACGTGGTGTTTGACAAACCGTTGGTTGACAAACAGAAATTGTTCACCCCGGCTCCGCCTTGCAAAAGCCGGCTTTCCAACAAACCCTGCGACAGAAACGACATCTGTTGACTCTTCAATCGGGACCAATCGCTCATCGTATTTGCTTCCAAACACCCCGACCACACGTTGCCGGCGAGTTCCTGGACGCAGGTTGAACAACTCCGATCCATTGTGAAACATCAAAAAATGGATGGTTTCGTGGGCCAAGGCCACCCGCTGGAATTCATCCAAGACATGGCGCAATTCCACAGCATCAGACTTGAGGAAATTCCGACGGGCAGGAACATTGAAAAACAAATGCTTCACGGAAACCGTTGTACCTACTTCGAGCGCACATGCTCGTTCTTCCGTCAACTTCCCTCCTTCCAATTGCCGATGAAACCCAAGCTCTTCATCGGCATGACGCGTCTTCAATTCCACATGAGAAATCGAGGCAATGGAAGCCATCGCCTCACCCCTAAAGCCCTTTGATACTATGGAATACAAATCTTCCGCCGTCGAGATTTTGGAAGTTGCATGGCGATCGAAACATCGCTTGGCATCCGACGGAATCATCCCAACCCCATTGTCGACCACTTGAATCGACGTCCTTCCCGCATCTACCACGCGAACCTCAATGCGACTTGCGCCCGCATCAACGGCATTTTCCATCAACTCCTTAACCGCAGAAGCAGGCCTTTGCACCACTTCTCCGGCTGCAATTTGATTCGCAACGATCTCCGGCAATTGACGAATAACTTCAGGCATGCTCCATCCATTCAAGTACTCCACTAAAATCACTTTGCTCCACCCAAAGAATGCCTTTATATGCCAACCAAATCAATCCAACGGCAATGACCGAGGCCCGGATCATCGCGATCCGGGATGCACGGATTCGATCCTTTTTAAGTGAGATTCGATCCGTTGCATTTGATGGACCTGAACGGCGAATGCGAATGGATCGTTTTTGATCTGAGTCCGCTCCCATGAATTCCTCTTCTAACTTTTGTTTACGTTCCAGCCAACGCCTATCCAATTCCGGCAAATGCCTGGAACGGAATTCAAATCGCCGCGGCTCAGTGCGAACATTGCGAAACATGGATTTAAGTCGAGGGGCCTTCATCACGTGCTAAGGTACATTTCAACCTTCACTGGAGCTTTGATTCACCGCAAGACGTTGTTCAAATTCCTTCAACACTTCATCCACAATGCGCGTGTTGGCATATTGCCCGATGACTTCCTTCATGACCCGATCCACCGACGCATCTGGACATGAGGCTCCACTCGTAATTAAAATGGTTGGAACGCCTGAACGTCCCGTTTCAGGCCATGGTGACATGGTGGATTGATGCAACCCGGTCCGCCAGTCAAAATGATTCAACGTACCGTCGGTATCAAACTCCAATTCATTGCGAACGAAAAAGGTTGGAAGATTTTCTTCGCACAATTCAACCAAATGGGATGTATTGGAACTGTTGTACCCTCCGACGACCACTGCCAAATCCGCTTCTCTTGCCTCCAAAGCTCCCATCGTCGCCTGCTGATTATCATTGGTTGCATAACACAACGTATCTCGCGTATTGGCAAACTGTCCTTCCTCGCGGCTTTCAATGGCCTTGCGAATCCGATGACTAATGGCCTTCGTTTCCGATGCCAACATGGTGGTTTGATTGACGACCCCAACACTCTGAAGATGGACGTTTGGATCAAATCCTGGTGTACAGCGTGGGCCAAAAGTCGCATCGAATGTATCCAATGGCCGTTCACCCGATATGAAATCCGATAAAATTTCAGCTTCAGCCATATTCAGAATTACGACCGCATGTCCTTTTTCTTGGGCATGACTGAAGGTTGCCCGCGTCTCTTCATGCTCTGGTTTTCCATGGATAATGATGGTGTATTTCTCCATCGCCAATTTGGCCGCTCGCTTCCATACTTTTTCCACAAATGGACAGGTGGTGTTGTAACGCTCCACATCCAAACCGATGGCTTGCAGCTGTTGTTCCATTTCCAAGGTCGTGCCAAAGGCGGGAATCAAGACCACATCTTCGGAAGTCAGCTGATCAAATGGGGTAATCACCTGGCCTTCAGTATCCATCAAAAAACCCACTCCACGGCTGCTTAAATCCGAATTGACCTCCGAGTTGTGAATCATTTCACTCAACAGAAAAATGCGCTTGCCCTGATTCTCCTCAATGGCTTGATAGGCAATTTCAATGGCGTTTTCAACTCCATAACAGAATCCAAAATGACGAGCCAAAATGAAACGAACCGAGCCAAAATCCAATACGGATGGAGTGAAATCCTGTTTTCTAGGATCCTGTGCCTTTCTCAAGTGTTTAACCCTCGAAATGATGGGACTGTGATAAAAATCGGGAACGTGAAATGAACGCATGGATGTCCTAAAAATGCTATTGAGCATTCAAACCTAACCCCGTCTGGCGAAAGAAGGGATAGAGACAAAGCAAAAAGACGTCAATCTCAGTGAAACCTTTTAGACTCATAGCGCGTAAGAAAAACCATGCAATCTATCCCATTGCGCTACATGGCGCTCATTATCTTGCTTTTCATTGCATCGGTGACGTCATTTCTCATTGCTTGAACGACTGATCGTTCGGCAATCTTGACGCAAGGACCGGTGTGATATTCCGTTTGTTTTACGACCAATGCGGCGAACATGCCGCATGATTTGTTTTGAATCCAATGCATGTCCTTGCAAGAGCAACATGGCTTGGACTTGGATCAACGGACTCAACAATTCCGGAGACTGCAACAAAAACGACCAGTCGTCTTGGTTGATTTCAATCGACAATTCCGACGATTCAGAAATCCATTCCAATGTCATGGCATCCAACGCTAGCATCACATCTTGACAATCATGGAGCCCGTAATGCACCCGCCATTCAATGGCTTGCTGAACCCAATCACGGTTTGGCGTCCCATCTGCAGGCCAAGCAGGCGCCCCCATGCAGAACCAACAAACCAAGGGAGACAGCATCACCAACTTCGGTGGGATTCTTCAAACCGAACGCCCATCGCCTCCAAGCCTGGAAGCAACCATTCATAATAATCCCGGTGCAACGGAACATCCACTCCGACCCGATCGATGCGTCCCTGCAACATCGCTTCGGCAGCCAGCGCCATTGGCCAACCCACCGTATCCGACATCGCCGTATACATGGAGTCACGTCCCTCCAAATAGAGGGAGCTAATGATTTCGTGCTTCATCCCGTTCAATGCATATTGGAACCGATGCCACATCACAATCATATCCCGATCATCTGACTCCAGTCTCCACTTCGCTTCCAGTAAATCTTGGATGAATTCAGCCGGAGTGCCTTGCAATCTTTCAGGGCCATGATCATCATCCATCAAGCCAAGCCATTCCAGCCTGCTCAACACCTCATCAGAAGCGCCCGTCACAGCCCGTACTGCTTCCTTTAACGAATTCCCTCCTTCGCTGGCTGGTGTAAAAGACCGCAACCAATTTGCCCATGAAGCGCCAGCTTCCCAGGTCATCTGGACATGGTCCCGCACACACCCCAATTGAACCAACGCATCCCATCCGTCACAAAAACCCTCTCCGCGCAACGTACCACGGATCAATGTTTTGATTCCTGTCAATCCATATTTTTCAATGTAAGCCAATGAATCTCGGTTGGCGTAGCCCTCGAAAACAGTTCCGTTTACTTCAATTTTTCGAGGGTTTTGAAAAACCCGGTGTGGAGGCACCAATCGGTCTTGCCCATCCTCCAAATAGGTCGCCGACCCGCCTTGACCAGCCAGAACCACATTGCGCGGATTCCAACTGAATTTGTAATGCCAAGGATTGTTGTCTGAATCCGGCGCAATCAACCCACCACAGTACGATTCAAATGCCAACATCTCGCCTCCTTCCTCCCGGACACGGTCCAAAATCTGCATGGCACTGAGGTGATCAATGCCCGGATCCAAACCTATTTCATTCAGAACCAAAACCCCTTGTTCTACTGCCCTTTCATGAAGAGCAGCCATTTCTGGCCCCACATAACTCGGCGTGATGACCGGAACACCCGCCTCTATTGCCACGGAAGCAATTGCTGGGTGCAAAAAAGGGGGAACCATGGAAATGACCAAATCTGCCGAAGCAATCCGCTGGTCACGCACCGCATCATTGCTGGGATCAATTCCAAAAGCCTCTGAACGTAGATGCCCTCCGCATTTCAATTGGGCCAATTGCAAATCGACATCCCCAACCATTACTTGCCACTGATTGGACTCCGATCGGTTGAGTAATTCTTGGATTAAAGACGAGCTGGAGCGACCAGCTCCAAGAACCAGTATAGTTTGTCGTGGTTTCATTGGATATTCCCGTATTCAAAAAAACAAAGATACTGCACGCGACAAGCTTGGCATGAATTTAGCTTTCCACAAAGCGCATTAACTGTAAATTGCGCCACATTCAAACGGTCACTTAACGAGAATTCACCTCCTCATGCGGCAACTGCCCTATCTATTCTTACTCACTTCCATCATTCTCGTCTTTGCGGGATGCAATGGCTCGAAGGCGTTTGTGAAACGCGGGATGAAGATGGAAGAAGTGGGGATGATGGAGCAAGCGGGCAATTATTACTACTCAGCGGTCATGAGAGACCGCAGCAACCCCGAGGCCTTGGCCGCCATGCAACGCGCGGGACAATGGGTGTTGAACGACCACATCCGGGCATTCGATGATGCGCGGTTGGCAGGAAACCGAGAAGGAGCAGTCGCCTCGTACGAGCAGGCTGAAGCATACTTCGAAAAGATTGAGAAAATCGCCGTCAGGCTGCTCTTTCCTGAGAGTGCCAAGCACGCATACCGCAACGTGAAAAATGCACACTTGGACGATTTGTACAACCAAGGCATGGAGGCTTTAGAAAATGAGATTTTCGTCGACGCTCAGTCCGCATTCAATGAAATCATCCGGCTCGAACCGACGTATGAAGATGCCGCAGCCCTCGCCTCGGTATCGTATTGCGAGCCCCGTTACCGCCAAGCTTCCTCATTCATGGAGTCGGGTGCTTGGCGATCTACGTACAACCAATGCCGTGAAGTGTTGGCCAAAGACCCTGATTATAAAGATGCCGCGGAGATGATGGACGAGGCTCTAAAGAATGGCCAATTCACTGTGGCCATAGTAGCCTTCCAGAATGGCAGCAATCGAAGTGGTTTGGAAACCAAATTCCGATCGTATGTCCAACAAGAATTGGCCCAAACCGACGATCCCTTCTTTCAGCTCGTCGACCGAGAAAATCAAGCCCTCATTCTGCAAGAACAGCAATTGGCTTTGAGCGGCATGCTCGACGCCGGTACAGCAGTCGAAGTTGGAGGGCTTTTGGGAGCCAAAACCCTGCTCAAGGGAAATGTCGTGGACTGTGAGGTCGTCACTTCTAGTTTGAGGAAAAGCGATAAGCAAGGCTATGAAAGCTACCGCGTAGAGCGGGTCAACGAAAATGGAAAAAAGGTGTACGACACAAAGTACAGACCTGTTATGTACCGGGAATACAGCCGGAGCCGATCCGTTGAAATCACCTTTCAAGTGATTTTGATTTCTTTGGAAACCGGGCGGACAGAGCTTTCCGAAATGGTGACGAAGGGATCTTCTGATGAGGTTCGCTACATCCGATATGACGGCAACCGAAACAACCTTTATCCAGCAAGTTCAACTGGGACCGTAAAACGAACTGGAAAGTCACAATTGAAACGGTTGATGAATGCCAATCAGGAGTTGGCTGCAGAATCTGTTATGGTGAACAACGCCGTCGCGGAAACCGCTCGAGGCATTCGCGTATTGATTGAAAACGAGTTGAAACGTTTGATCCCATGACCCCGCCATCTGCATCATCGCTTCGGCTGCTTGTGGGCTTAATCTGGATCTCTTTGGCTACGTTTGGGTGCAGCGGGTCCAAAAAACTGGTGGAACCCATCCCCGATTGGGTGCTGAATCGGCCCAACATTCCTGGATACTACATCGGCGTCGCAAGTGCCGACAAATCGATCAACCCAACAAATGCGGCGGAAGTTGCTCAGCGACAGGCCTTGTCGGAATTGGCTGGTCAAATCCGTGTAAAAATCGAAGCTACATCGGTGTTACACACCACCCAATTTCTAGGCATTGCCGGTCAAAATTTCTCCGAAGAAATCCAAAGTTCCTCAGCCGAGGATTTGGAAGGATATGAGCGGGTGGGATTTTACGAAACCGAGGAGGAAATCTGGACGTACTATCGGTTGAGTAAGCTGGAATACGAGCGCATCCGACACGAACGGAAATCCGCGGCCATGGATAAAGCTGGAGGATTTTGGACGTCTGCAGTCAGTTTTCGTGAAAACCGCGATGTAGCCCAAGCTTTGGATCGGTATATCCGCAGCTTGGAGGCTTTGCAAAATTATTGGGGTGAAATCAATCTTTGGGAAAACCCCTCTGCTCAAACCATCACCTTGGATCGCGCATGCTTAGATGGCATAAGTGACCTGATTGGGTCGCTCGAAATCGTCGGGTTGGATGAACCTCTTGTATTGGGTTTTTCAAGCCGCTATACCGGGACCGCAAGTTGCCAAATTGAACTAGATGGTGGCGCTGTAAGACAATTGCCGCTGACTTGGCGGTATCACCGTGGAACACTTCCACGCAAGGTGGAGAGCGTAACGGATGGGTCGGGGAAAAGTGAAGTCCGGTTGGAAGGGTTTGATGCGGGATTGAATCAAACAGAATTGCGCGTGACCATTCGGTTGGAATCGCTCATGCCCCAACTAGACCTTTCCCCCGCCGCGGCTTTGATCCGGAATTTGGTCGTACCGGAGAAGACGTGCGTCATTGAACTTCCCTCGCCCGTTATTCAAATCATTTCCAAAGAATGGAAAAATGGACGCCCCACGGGGAATGCATTGCTCCGGGACGCTTTGGCCCAAGGGCTCAACAAACGAGGCTTGCAATGGGTGGAAAATGAACGAAACGCAGATTTGATTTTGGAGCTTGAGACGGATACCCGACAAGCCGGTGAAGCTTCCGGATTCTTCACGGCTATGCTCGATGGTTCTGTGGTGATTCGGACTCGGGACGGAGAACCCGTAGTGCAGCAAAACCTGAACAACATCAAAGGCGTCCAATTGAATTGGGAGGCGGCCCATGCAGCCGCCTACACCAAAGCTCAAAAAGAAATTCAAGAAACATTCATCAAGAAATTGGTGGAGTCCCTTTACCAATAATGCCTTACTTTCGACAACTGAGCATTTTGGCATGCTTCTGGTATAGAAGGTAATACATCGAAAAAAATAACCATGAAAACGAAATTCACCTACTTGGCTTCCATCGCAATCATTTGCGGGATGTCATTCGCGGGTTGCAAAGGCAACAAGGAAACGGCGTCAACCCCAGATAGTCGTGGGGAAGTTCGCATTGTAGAGTATTGCTCTGGACCAGACTTCTTGACCAATGGAGAATTCTTTCGTGCATCTGCCACAGGCACAAGCCCACAGCGCGAAATTGCCAAGAAAATAGCTCGTCAAAATGCGGAAGCCACGCTTGCTCGTGCGGTAGAAGCGACCATTGAAATTGTCGCTGAAAACCAAGCGACCCAACTGGGATTCAACAATACTGAAGAAGCAACCAGCAAATTCAACGAACTATCGCGCACCATCGTCAACAAACAGTTGACAGGAGCCATCACCATTTGCCAAGAGCTCACGATGACCGAAGGCAAGAAATACATTGCGTATCTGGCCATCGAGTTGAGCGGACAAAACATCGCCGATGCCTATGTTGAAGGCTTGAAGCAGGAAGAACGAATTCGGGCAGAATACAACTACGATCAATTCAAGGATACCTTTGAAGAAGTCATGTCAAACTACAAAGACCGCTAACGGTTCGCCCTTTATCCTGTCTTGTCAGATTTGCCCCTGTTGCCAAAAGCATCAGGGGCTTTTTTTTTGACTATTCATCTTCCAAATCAGACCAACCCTCATCTGGTTTCGGCATCCGAACAGGGGCCATGGAAGGCTCAACAGGATGAGCCAATCGAAAGGCCCGTGCATCCTCCAACCAATTTCGCACCATGCGAGGTCCGGATGGAGTTAACACCGATTCCGGATGAAACTGCACTGCTTCCATGGGCAAGGATCGGTGCCTCATTGCCAATGGCAATCCAGCAGCATTCCGGGCTGTGATTTCAAGGTTGCGCGGAAAATCCAATTCATCCACCACCCAGCTGTGGTAATGCCCTACCTCACAAGGCGCTTCAATTCCACGAAATATCCCTTCTGAAATCACTTGCGTCAATTCGGTGGACTGCCCATGCAACACCTCATCCAAATTTCGCAGCGTAGCACCAAAATGTTCCGCCATGGCTTGCATTCCGAGACATACCGCTAAAACTGGAATGCGGTGGGCTGAAGCGACAGTGATGATTCGCATCAAGTGGCCAGCTTCCTCAGGCAAGCCTGGGCCAGGTGAAAGAACCAACCCATCGTAATGGACCGCACCTGCGGGAAATACCTCGTCGTTCCGGTAGACGTCGACATGAGCCCCCTCAGACACCAGCAAATGCTGTAAATTCCAAGTAAAGGAATCATAATTGTCAATCAGCAGGATGCGCATAGTTTTTCGTTGGATCATGCAAAGGTGGGAAATACCTGCGTAGTTTCGTGTCATGTCTGAGCCGATTAAATCTTCCCATGCTGCTGCACCTGTTGCAGCCTATAGTCAAGCCGTAGAAGCCGGTGATCTCGTTTTTGTGAGTGGACAAATCCCCATGGACCCCAAAACCGGACATTTGACGACCGAAACCATCGAAGCGGCCACGCTGCAGAGTCTTTCCAACGTCAGAAACATCTTGGAATCTGCGGACTTGGGATTCAAAGACGTGGTCAAGGCCACCATTTTTATGATTGACTCTGAAGATTATGGTGGAATGGACGCCACCTACCGGCAAGTGATGCCCGAGCCATTTCCAGCGCGGGAAGCGGTATTTGTTCGGGGACTTCCAAAAAATGCTCGTGTTGAAATTTCTGTGATTGCTCATCGCAATCGCTGAACAAACACCCCTCCTATGTTCTTAAAAAAAATTCTGTACTACCTCAATCCTTTGAATTTGTTCCATCGGGATCCTGAGGCGGACGTCAATCTTCGGATGATGCATGGTGTAAACAAAATCAGCATTTTGCTCTTCTTGATTTGCATGATTGTGCTCGCGGTCCGTTGGTTGACCAAATAACTTTCGGCTTCTACCAGTAGTTCAGTTCGCTGAGGTTTTCCCGGAATTCCATTTTCAGATCCTTCAGCATGGAAGCTTTGATATTGAGGCGCACATAGATGCTCTTGCGGTATCCAAAGGGAACCACATTCACGGCAAGCTCCCAACAATGGAGGTCCCAATACAAATCCAGTTGGGTATTGGTGAATTCGCCATTGACAAAATCATAGCCTCCATTCACGTCGATTTTCCACCGTTCGAAAATCCGAACTCCACCTCGAATACGTGCCGTTTGGGTCAATGCCAACGTGTCTTGCTGCAAGGAAGTGACCCAGTTTTTTTGCACATTTAAATTGTAGTCCAGACGCATATCCCACGGAAGATCTGTGTCTTGGCCTCCACGGAAATTGGTCCCTAAAGCGGCATTGGCCCGAGTCAACCGTACCATGCCCTTTTTTGCATCAATCAAAAATGAATTGACCCTTTGCCCCGTGGAATCCCGATCGTACGCACTGTGTGTAAATCCGACGTTCACCCGAACCTTGTCAAACAAATCGGTGTTGGCACGCGTAGTGATGTCACTCAGTCGCAGCGAGTCGGCGACCATGTTATAATTGGCCGAGGTAACGATGTTGTCAATGATCCGAACTTTCCTCAACTCGCCCGTCTCTATGTCCCGCACCTTGGCTTCTAAATTTTGAGAAAGCGAAAAGTTAAAAGCCTTCGATGCTCGGATATTCTGTGGCTTGAATCGATTCAAACCGTAAGGATTGTATTCCCAACTTTCATCGTCCAACTCAACTATTTGAGTCCGGCTGTTTTCAGGTGTATAACTCATCCCTAAACTGGGACTTAAGACATGGCGAATGGCCGGAATGCGCTTGTCCGGTCCAAACTGAAATGTTCCATAAAACCTGGTCGATGCATTGGCCGATAGCCTCCAGTCACGTGTCGTGTTGAATCCAGACAACGTGTCACTGATCTGTTCAACCACTCCCTGTTCAATCTCTTCCAGTCGCCCTTGAATTTCCTCAAACCCCCAGTATTCATTGAACTGGAAATTGGGGGTAATGCTCACAAACCCAAGGCGCATCTGACTCGATGCTGAAGCGGAATGCTTGATGCCATTTTGAAATGACACCTGGTCCCATGCCCCCATGGCAAAAATGCTGTCCGGTGCTTGCAGGGTTTGTTCGAATCTGCTCGAAGCTGTGACCGCGACTTCTTGAAGCAACTGCCACGCCGAATTGGATAACCCGAGCAATTCGGCAAGGCTCGTTCGTTGCAAATTGGCCGTCAATGACGGAAGCGTAACATCCACCTGATGGGTCAATGAGTTTTGCGAATGGCGGGCACTCAAAGCCAAATTGATGGGTTTCCCTGGAAATGATTTGGACCATTGGGCGCTTGACTGAAACGTATTGGATAGGTAATCCTGCTGCGTGCTGCTCAGGTTGGTCGTGAAATTGTTCGCTGATCCAAAATTGACACTTGCACTGAAGCGACTGTTTGGCCGGGATCTGCTATCCTGGTTGTGACTCCAACGAACAAAAGCCTGGTTGCTCAAGCTCAACGATGGCAATCCGGTAAATCCAGTCCTTGTTTGCTGAAAACTCAGGTTAACACTGCCGCTGGCCCGGTACCGAACATTGTAATTCGTTTGACTCCTGATTGCCCAAGATCCTCCACTGTAGATATCACCCATTAGACGGGTATCTGCCTGTTCTCCAAGAGGCAGGTAATACCCTAAATCTTTTAGGAAAAAACCCAATGAACCTCCGTTGCCATAACCTGGCATCAATAAGCCGTGGCTTCGCTTTTCGGGGGGGGTCGGAAACCAACCGAAGGGCAAGGCCAAAGGCGTAGGAATTTTTCGGAATTTCAAGTAAAATGGGCCCGAAATGACCTTTTCACCAGGAATCATGATAGCGCGCTTCAAATGAAAATGAAAATGAGGATTTTCAGCATCGCACGTGGTAAACTTGGCATTGGAAACATGAATGCGCTCATCGCTCTGACGTTTTGCTACCTCCGCATGAAAAACCGCTTCCCCTTGAACGGTGACCGAATGCCGGCTCAAACCACGTCGCGTCTCCAAATCAAAGCACAACTCATCCTGCTCGAAAGTTTGTCCACCTTGTGTCAAAACTGGTCGTCCAATCCAAACGCCCATTGAGTCCTTGCGGCTAAAGGCACACGCTTGATTTGTTATCTCATCGTATGTGATCCGATCCGCCTCCAATCGAATATCATCCACAGCGACAAATGCCGACCCAAAAAGCTGTACTTGGGATGTCTCTGATATGACCCTCGTGGAGTCCGATGCACCCCAAAGGATTGTTGACTGAACCGCCGGGGCAGGCTGTTCCACCAACGTCGAATCAGGCGCTTGAGCGACGACCTGACATGGGATGCTTATCCACAAAACAGCACGGAAAATCCATCCGCGGGATATGGCATTCACCTGCTTAGGCGTTTTAGATTTGATGAAAAGCATGAAACTGCGGTCAAAACTAACGAAACAGGCGGTGCTGTGCGCCATCGCGGGCACAGTAATCCTGTCTGTGGCATTTGCTCCTGTACCGCCGAGCATGGTTTTGGTCATCGATGCAGGACACGGTGGATCTGATCCCGGGAATTTGGGCACCGGACGCTACCCTTCCACGGAAAAAACGGTCACCTTGGATGTGTCGCTTAAGCTGCGTGATTTTATCTCCGAACGCTTTCCTGACGTGAAAATTGTCATGACCCGCACGAATGACGCCTTTCCTTCCTTGAAGGATCGTGTAAATAAGGCAAACAATGCTCAAGCCGATTTATTTATCAGCATCCATTGCGACGCCTTCACTTCGGCCCATGCGATCGGCTCCAGCAGTTTTGTCATGGGCATGCACAAAACCGAAGAAAGCTTGCGTGTTGCAATGCAGGAAAATGCTTCCATTTACAAGGAGGAAGATTACGAAAGACGTTATGCTGGATTTGACCCCAAAGACCCGGACACCTTTATCGCTCTGGCACTTAAACAATCGGTTTTCCTGAATCAAAGTTTAGAATTGGGAAGCTTGATTCAAAATCAGTTTAGCAAGCGGGTGGGCAGAATTGATCGAGGTGTGCGGCAAGCAGGTTATTATGTCATCAGTTACACCCAAATGCCTTCCGTCCTTGTAGAGCTTGGATTCCTGAGCAACCCGAAGGAAGAGGATTTCCTCAACACCAATCAAGGCAAAGACCTCATGGCCTCCGCCCTGCTTCGTGCATTTCGCGTTTACAAAGAAAAATACCACCCAGGGCCAACCACCCAACAAACACCTGACGCACCCAAGCATCAAGAGATTCAAGCACCTGGACTCACATGGTACAACCCCACGTATCGGGTTCAAGTGTTGGCATCCAAAACTCGCATTCCGCAAGATGATGCTCGGTTTACAGGGCTCGCGCCTGTCGTTGAGTATCTTCGTAACGGACTTTACAAATATGCAGTCGGCGCTGCGCCTTCATCCGAAGAAGCCAACGCCCTGAAACGCACCTTGCGCTCGGATCAATTCCCCGGTGCATTTGTGGTGTCTTTCGAGGGTTCTACGCTTGAGGAGCAAGGAGTAACCGCTGTCAAAGGAAATTGATTCACGTGACCCATCTTTCCAAAGAATTTCGAATCGGGATGCTGGTAATAGCCGGTTTGGCGCTGCTCATCCTTGGAGTCAATTACCTCAAGGGATTCAACCCCTTTAGTCCATCCAACACGTACTATGCCTCCTATGAGAAGATCGATGGATTGGCTGTTTCCAATCCCATTTTAGTCAATGGTTTCAAAGTGGGACAAGTGACCGATGTTCGTTTTTCGGATGCAGGTGACGGAACGCTTTTGGTCGCTTTTGATATCGAGCAATCCAATTTAAAGATGCCCGATGATACCCGGGCAAAGATCTTCAGCAGTGACTTGTTCGGCACCAAAGCGATTGATTTGATTGCTGGGGAAAGCCCAACCTTAGCGGTGCCCGGTGATACCTTGATTGCCGATTTAGAAATGGGAATTGCAGAGGCTGTTCGGATCGAATTACTTCCCTTGAAAAACAAGACGGACCAACTCATCGACGGGGTGGACGACATCTTGGAGAATCTGAAAGCCGTTTTTGAGGCCGATGCCACCTTGGGACTGCCCACTGCTTTTGAGAGTATCCAGCGAACCGTTGAGAGTTTGGAAAAGACTTCCCTTCAATTGGATGCGATGGTGGCCGAGAACCGCTCAACGTTGAGCAGCATCATGACAAACGTGGATGGTATCACGACGAATTTTAAGAACCACAACGACGAATTGGCCAATGTCATGACCAACTTTTCTGACATCTCCGATTCGTTGGCAGCCGTGAACTTTGCAGCGACCATTAACCGCGCGGACCAATCTCTGGCACAAATCGAAGAAATCACCCGCAAAATCAATAGTGGTCAAGGGTCGCTCGGGCAATTGGTCAACAGTGACTCCTTGCACGATGGCCTGATCGCCACCAACCGAGAATTGCAATACCTCATCAACGATTTGTACCTGAATCCGTGGCGTTATGTCAGGGTATCTGTTTTCGGAAAAAAGCAAGAAAAAAACCTGTCCAAAAAAGAAATGGACCGGTTGCGTAAAGTAATTCAAGAGGAATTGGAAGCAGAAGAATCACCCAACCCTTGATTGAAACCTGAGTAGACCGCCATGACAAGCCAGTTTATTTTCTTCCTTTTGCTGTCTGCCGGGTTGTTCCTGTTTACCCGCCGAATTCTTTTTATCCGGAAGAACATTCTATCCGGCCGCGATGTGGATTTGTCCGACCAAAAAATGCTTCGCTGGAAGACCATGGCCCGAGTGGCGCTGGGTCAGTCCAAAATGACGGCCCGCCCCGTTGCGGGAATCATGCATATTTTGATCTACGTCGGCTTTGTCATCATCAACATTGAGATGGTGGAGATTGTGATCGATGGCTTACTTGGGACCCACCGCATTTTTTCATTCATGGGGCCCATTTACAATGGGCTCATCGGTGCGTTTGAGGTCCTCGCAGCAGGAGTCATATTGGCATGCGTGGTGTTTTTCATTCGCCGCAATGTGCTTGCATTGGCTCGACTCAAATCTCCCGAATTGCGCGGCTGGCCTTCCTTGGATGCCAACATCATTTTGGTCGCTGAGATTCTGCTAATGTTTGCCTTTCTCAGCATGAATGCTGCCGATGGCATTGCGCAGGGCCGCGGGTTGGATCACTTTGTAGAAGCCGGCTCTTTTCCTGTGAGTCAATGGTTGATGCCCCTTTACTCGGGCTTGTCGGACGGGGGTTTGATCGCCGTAGAGCGCGGCATGTGGTGGTTTCACATCACCGGAGTGTTGGCGTTCTTGGTGTACGTTCCGTATTCCAAGCACTTCCACATCATGTTGGCTTTTCCCAACACCTATTACTCGAACCTACGGCCCGCTGCTGCATTGGACAACATGCCCACTGTAACGAAAGAAGTTCAGCTCATGATGGATCCCACCGCTGATCCCTATGCCACGCCTGCAGAAGCAGATGAACCACCAGCGCGATTCGGAGTCAAGGACGCAACAGATTTGACTTGGAAGCAATTGATGGACTCATATTCCTGCACCGAATGTGGTCGATGTACTTCTGAGTGTCCAGCCAATCAAACGGGCAAATTGCTCAGTCCACGGAAAATCATGATGGACACCCGTGACCGGATCGAAGAGATCGGAAAGAAACGCGATGCAAATGGTGGCCAAATTGAGGATGATGGCAAAAGTTTGCTCGGGCACTTTATCACGGAAGAAGAATTGTGGGCCTGCACAAGCTGCCAAGCCTGTGTGCAAGCGTGTCCTATCAATATTTCTCCCATGGGCATCATCCTGGACATGCGCCGGAGTTTAATCATGGAAGACAGCAAATCACCCGAGTCCATAACGTCCATGTTCAACAACATTGAAAACAACGGCGCCCCTTGGGCCTTCCCCGCTGAGAGCCGTTCTGATTGGACCAACGAATTGTAAGCAGAGCGAAAGATGAACAGCTTCAACATTCCCACCATGGCCGAAATGACCGCTGCTGGCCAAACTCCAGAGGTGTTGTTCTGGGTTGGTTGCGCCGGCAGTTTCGACGATCGTGCCAAGAGCATCACCAAGGCCATTGCCCGAATTTTGCATGCCTCAGACACCTCCTTTGCGGTGCTCGGACAAGAAGAATCCTGTTCCGGTGATCCTGCCAAGCGAGCTGGAAATGAGTTTTTGTATCAAATGCAAGCCGCTCAAAACATCGCCGTCATGAATGGATACGGCATCAAACGTATTATCACGGGCTGCCCACATTGTTTCAACGTGCTCAAAAATGAGTACCCGGAACTCGGTGGGCATTACGAAGTTCAGCATCACACGCAATTCATCCGAGAACTCATTGAGCAAGGAAAACTGAAGATGGCCGATGGTGCTCCCTTCAAAGGCAAAAGAATCACCTTTCATGATCCCTGCTATCTCGGACGTGGAAATGGTGAGTACCTCGCACCCCGCGATGTCATCGCCACATTGGATGCCGAATTGGTGGAAATGCGCCGTTGCAAACAAAACGCCATGTGTTGTGGTGCCGGAGGTGCCCAAATGTTCAAAGAAGCTGAAAAAGGCGATCGCGAAGTCAACCACGAACGAACCGACGACGTAATCGAATCGAAAGCGGAAGTGGTTGCCACGGGCTGTCCATTTTGCAACACCATGATGACCGATGGTGTGAAGAACGCCAACAAAGAAGGTGAAGTGATTGTCAAAGATGTGGCGGAACTCATTGCGGAAGCAGCCGATTTACTCTGAAGTATAGATTTTCAAACCCTGACCCATGTTATTGAACGGAAAAGTTGCCATCATTACCGGAGCCTCTCGAGGCATTGGAAAGTCCATCGCCCAAGAATTCATCCGCCAAGGGGCTAAAGTGGCCTTCACCTATCGATCATCTGAAGAGAAAGCACGTGCACTCGAGGCTGAACTTTCCGCTAACGGCGGCGAGGTCAAAGGCTTTCAATCAGACGCAGCACAAATGGTGGAAGCCGAGAAGCTAGTCAGTGACGTTATTGAAGCTTTTGGAACTGTGGACATTGTGGTCAACAATGCGGGTATCACGGATGACACTTTGTTGATGCGGATGTCTGAAGACCAATGGGATCGGGTCATTGATGTCAACCTTAAATCGTGTTTCGCTCTAACCAAAGCGGTTCTTCGCACCATGCTGAAGGCGCGTTCAGGCAGTATCATCAATGTCAGTTCTGTGGTAGGAGTTCAAGGCAATGCAGGCCAAGCCAATTACTCGGCGTCAAAAGCCGGAATTCTCGGCTTCACCAAATCAGTGGCGTTGGAATTGGGATCGCGGAACATCCGTTGCAATGCTATTGCACCTGGATTCATTGAAACGGAAATGACCGCTGCGTTGGACGAAACGACCGTCCAAGGTTGGCGCGATGCCATTCCATTGAAACGCGGTGGCAAGCCCGAAGATGTCGCCAACTTATGTGTATTCCTTGCGAGTGACATGAGCTCCTATATCACGGGACAGACCATTTGCGTGGACGGAGGCATGATTACGGCCTGAATCCACTCCACGTGCCGACACTCCATTTCACCCCTCCCTTGCTGACGTTTGTCCAGCCACAGCTTTTGGTGGGAGGAGAGCCATGGCAATACGCCGCCATCGCTTTGGTCTGCTTACTTGGTGGGTGGTGGTTGTACGGAAGAAAAATAGGCATTCAAAAGCAATCCACTGGTGGTGGACTCCGCATATCCGGTCGATTGGCTCTCGCCCTGTTAAGGATGCTCAGTATCGGAACTCTGGCCTTTTTACTCCTGAAGCCATTGGTTCGAACCGTTAAAATTGACCAAGAAAACCCCGTGGCTGTTTTGTTGATGGATGAAAGTGCATCGGTATTGCGCAATGCAGACTCCACACAAATGCTTAAGACCCTCCGGGCCTGGCCTGGGGAGTTAGAAGAACGGCTCCTTGCCGAAGGCGTTCACCTCGAATCCTTTGGTTTTGCAGGTGATATCAAACCCCGAAACGCGCAAACTTGGTCTGAGTCTACGTGGGACGGAGAGCAAACCAATTTGGATGCTGCTGTTCAAGAAATTAACAGCCGCTTTGAGCACCGCAATATTGCGGCACTTATTCTGGCAAGCGATGGTTTAAGCAACCGTGGCTCGAATCCTGAATACATGACTTCCTGGCCGAAAGCCCGGCTATTTACCGTTGGTTTGGGTGACACTCTTGCCATCAGGGATCGTTGGATTGACCGGGTGGACCACAATAGGGTCGCATACTTGGGCAACACATTTCCACTAGAAGCGGTGATCCAGGCGCAAGACATGAGTGGAGAAGAGGCCATCATAGAAATTTTTCACGGGAATGACCGACTGGGAAAAACCAGTTGGACCCCCTCATCCGACAACGCTTCGAAACGATTGGAATTCGTTATTCCTGCCGAGAAAATTGGCAACCAAAGGTTTGAAATTCGATGCAGTATTGGCGACCGTGAGGCCAATCCTCAAAACAATGCAGTCACCTTCTATGTCGAAGTCTTAGAGAGCAAGCGGCAAGTCCTTTGCATCACTGCAGCACCCCATCCAGATGTAAATTCTATCCTATTGGCCCTGCAAGCCAACGAGCAAACAGAGGTGGAGGTGGTTCATTTGTCCCTTCTCAAAAATGCTTCAGAATTGCTGGCGTCCATTCAAAATGCCGATGTCATCCTGGCCCATAACATCCTAGGGCAAACTTTTGGAGGCCTGGATTGGACCAATATTATGGAGATGAACACACAGCCCGTTTGGTGGATTTTGGGCAACTTAGAAACGCAGGATGCTCTCCAATTTCATCGCCAATGGGGGGTTCAAATTGAGCAGTCCACCGGTATCACAGAAGCTCACCAATCCCGACTCAATCCGACTTTTGCCCTTTTTGATTTTCCCATTGGACTTGAAAATGCCATTCGCCAATGGCCTCCTATTCAAGGACCTTTCGGGAACATCGCATGGTCACCAGCATGGACTCCCTTGATGTACCGACAGCTGGGGGCATTGGAAACCGAACAGGCGTTTTGGGCAGTTCGAACGGATGCATCGACCCGAAGAATGGCCGTCAGCTTTGGTCAAGGTTTTTGGAGCTGGCGTATGCGCAGCTTTTTAAAAGAGGGAAATCACGACCTGTTCAATGCCATCATTCAAAAACAAGTGCAATTCTTGGGGTCGCAAGAAAACCTAGATCGTTTCCGAGTCGATGCACCCAAGCGAATTGAATCAGATCAACGTCTCGTTTTCACTGGCGAGGTCTACGACGCGACCATGACCCCCGTCGAAGCGGCGAATATGACGCTCGAACTCGAAGCTCAAGACGGTGATGTGTATTCATACAGTTTCCTTCGACGTGGAAATCGTTATGCAATAGACGCCGGACGACTGCCCGCTGGAAGGTATACCTGGACGGCTCAATGCACCTTAGATCAAGAAATATTCAACGCCAACGGCGCTTGCATTGTCGAAGCATTGCGCGCAGAAATGAGCAGCAAAGCAGCCGATCACGACATATTGATCCGGCTTGCCGAAAAGACGGGAGGTTCCTTTTGCGGTGGTTTCGACAACGAAACTTCTGAGCGCATCATTGCAGCGATGAAAGCCAATGGTTGGCCTGCTCCCATCATGCATGAACAAGTCCATTTGGATGATTTGATTCAATGGCGATTTATCTTATGGCTACTCATTGGTTGGCTAACGTGCGAGTGGATCATTCGCCGGCGGACCCTTGGATATTAAAAAAACCTAAAGTCGGTGGCATAACACATTGTGCATGTACCTTCGGCCCATGTCACAACAACCAAATCCAGCTCGCATTCGCGGGCTTATGATCGCCGCGCTTGTCTTTGCTCCTATTCTCTTATTATGGGGTTCATTAACCGTCACCATCCCTTCGGGACATGCAGGACTCGTTTTTTACACCTTCGGAGAAGGAATTGACCCCGATGAAGCTCCATTGACTTCCGGTTTTCATTTCAAGGCCCCTTGGAACAAGGTGTACGATTATGAAGTTCGCCAGAAAGAACGCATGGAACGCATTGAAGTTCTAAGTTCCAATTTGCTCAAAATCGAAATGGATATGACGATTTTCTTCCAACCTCAATTCTCTAATTTGGGTTTGCTGGAAATTGAACGCGGAAGGAATTATGAGGAAAAGGTGGTCGTTCCTGCTATGCGCTCGGTTGCGCGGGAGGTCATCGCCAAATATTTGCCCGAGGAGTTCAACACCACCCGTCGTGATGAAATCCAAACCGAAATTGACGCTCGGATGACGGAAAAGCTCTCAGAGAATTACTTGCAACTCAATGATGTGTTGATTCGCAACATTCGCCTTCCAAAAAAGCTGGAAGAAGCCATTGAACGTAAACTTCAACAGGAACAAGAGTCCTTGGAATATGAATTCCGTTTGGAGAAAGCTTCCAAAGAAGCGGACCGCATGCGGATTGAAGCTGAAGGCATTCGGGACTACCAGGCCATCGTTTCGAAAGGAATCAGCCAAGAGCTCCTTAAATGGAAAGGCATTGAAGCGACATCTGCTTTGGCCAATAGTCCCAACACGAAGGTGGTGGTCATCGGTTCAGCGAAAGATGGTTTACCCTTGATCCTCGGTGACAATTGAGGACTCGATCTTCTTAAACG
Source organism: Flavobacteriales bacterium (assembly GCA_028823145.1). Classification (GTDB taxonomy): domain Bacteria; phylum Bacteroidota; class Bacteroidia; order Flavobacteriales_D; family Sanyastnellaceae; genus UA16. The sequence goes on along the minus strand of JAPKCA010000004.1, from coordinate 5,167 downwards.
AAAAAAACCCGCCAATGAGCGGGTTTTTTTTATTCCAAGAAAAATCCTGATTTACTTTTCGGTAAAGATTCCTTTCTCCTTTGACTGTGCGATAGCCGCAGCCAATCCCAACTTGCTAATGGTACGCATAGCAGCAGCTGACACGCGCAACGTCATGAACGTGCCGTCTACTTCATTGAAGAAACGCTTCTTTTGAAGGTTTGGATAAAACGTGCGCTTCGTTCTCCGCTTGGAGTGCGACACATTGTTTCCGACCATAACCTTTTTTCCTGTGAGTTGACAAACGCGGCTCATAGCTTCACTTTTAGAGAGCGCAAAGAAACGAAAGAAAACCCATGCATCCTAGACTTCGGGAAGTTACCTGAGTGATTTGTCTTGCCTAAGGATTCGAAAAAGCCAGGCCTGAGCCTCGGATACAGCCCGACTGATGTTGCGCCCTCTGTGTTGACCCAATTGCAAACATTTGGACCATGTCTGATTGGAGCTAGCAATACTTACCCAAACAGTACCGACGGGAACAGATTCTGTCCCACCATCTGGGCCCGCAATTCCGGTGGTTGCAATGGCATAATCCGCTCCTGTGAGTCGTCTCACGCCTTCCGCCATTTGACGGACGACGGTATCGCTCACTGGGCCCATCTTCTTAAGGTCCTCTTGATTTACTCCGAGCACTTGGCTCTTGACTTCATTGGAGTACGCAACCACGCTCCCCAAAAAATAAGCGCTCGATCCAGCTTGGGATGTCAATGACCCGGCTATCGCACCTCCAGTGCACGATTCTGCTGTTGCGCATGTCAATCCCTGAGTTTGCAATTCGCGACCTAAAGCGAAGGCCAATGTTTCATCATTGTCCGAAATCACCCAGTTACCAGCCATCGTTTGAAAGACCCCTACCTCTTGATCTACGCATTCCCTAGCTTTTTCACCAACCGCGCTCAACCGAACCCTCACTTGACCCGTTGCGGGCAAATAGGCAATCGATACGCCTTTATCAGCCAACCCCTCTTCCCAGTCCTTCACAAGCTCACTCAGATAGCTTTCTCCAATCCCTTGAGTAAGAATGGTTCGATGGCACAAAATGGGCAATACCCTCCGATCCTGCAGACGAGGAATCACCTGCTCCCGCATGATGCCCTTCATCTCATAAGGGACCCCCGGCATGCTCACAACCACCCGGTTTGAATCGGGCACGTTGAACCACATGCCTTGGGCTGTTCCTTGGGGATTGTCCAAAACTTCGCAAGCCGCAGGCATTCGAGCTTGTTGACGATTGACCTCCAACATGGTCAAGCCCTTTCCATTGAACCATTCGGTGATGTTCCTCAGCACATCCTCATTCATGATCAAAGGGGTCTTGAAGTATTCAGCCAAAACCGCTTTGGTGATGTCATCTCGCGTCGGCCCCAATCCGCCGGTCACTAAAACAAGGTCACTTCGGGTCAATGCATCATCCAACGCTGAAACAATCTCCGCAGCATCATCCGCTATGGAAACGATTCGTTTCACGGTAATCCCTGAGAGGGCCAAATGTTCGCCCATCCAAGCGGAATTGGTGTCAATGGTTTGTCCCAATAACAATTCATCCCCGATGGTGATTACCTCTGCTTGCATGCACCAAAATTACAGCCAATTCCATCGTTTTTTTGGGTGATCTAAAAAGAAAACGGCCCACCTCCAAGAGAGATGAGCCGTTTCAAAAAAATCACTCTTGGCTTACTGCACCGCGAGGCGAACAACCATTTGTTGTTGCCCTTGAGCAATCTTGACCAAATAAATACCTGGAGCCCATCCACCAACTTCCAATCGCTCTAGAGTGGCGGTCGTTTGGAAAGAATAAACTACCTGACCTGTCGTGCTCATGACGGTCACTTGGTGTGCACCTGGCCGATCAATGATCAACTCCACTTGGTCTAGAGCCGGATTAGGATACATCATGATGTCCTGAGGATCCATTGCTTCAGCTACACCTACCCAATCTTCAAAGTCGATATCCGCACAATCGCCTAAATCATTCGCAGGTACACGCAAGTGTACAATATCGTTGATGTCCACCGGATCCAGGTCACCACGGACGTGCAATCCTGGCTCGAAGTCCCGCTGATAAATGATTTCGAGCATACCGTCTACCACATCTGGAGAAATACTTCCAAAGACCGATTCGTACCCATCATAGTCAATGTCCGGAGTTAAGTCACATGCTTCCTCGGTGTTCCATGTCGTTCCGCCATCGTTGGAATGGATCACATATTGGTGACGGTAGTTTTGGGCGCCGGTGCTGAAGTTCTCCATAATCGCCGAATAGGTAATGTAGAGGTTTCCTGCGTCATCCGATCCAATGGATGGGAAAGCCGCACATCCCACATAGTACGCAGCAATGTCATCTTCAAAATCCAATGTTCCACTTTCGTCAATGTCATATGAATATGCAACGATCTGAGCGCTATCTGCGCCCATGGACTCGTTCCAATACGCCATACCATTGGTTCCAGGGAAATAGCTCGTGGTTCCATCGAGGGTGTCGGCATCCATGTAGTACATCGATCCGTATGAAACGTGAACTTGACCATAAGTATCTACGTGCACATCTCCCGCACCATCGGAATTGAAAAATTCTTGGAATAAACCGTCCTCATTGTAGTCTTCTCCGATTTCTGGCAAGCCCATGTCAGTGACATACATGTCAACCGGGAAGTCAACCAACAATTGCTTTTCCCACGTATCACCGTTGTCTTGAGAAATCATCACGAACGTATCCGAAAAATCATTGAATGCGGAGAAAGCAACCGTATTGCCACGAGCATGTATGGCATATGTATCGCCACTGAAGTTCGCAAATGCCGAGCTATCTAGGTCTGCAAACACCATATCCGTTACATCCCATGTATCTCCCGCATCCTGAGATCGGTAATAAAGCAACGCTCCATCCTGGTCTTGGTGAATCGTTCCGCCATTGGCTACAGGGGTGGTAACACAAATCACGTGCAGCGTGTTTCCGTCTTCTCCACCAGCAGCCATCCTCGGCCAAAGTTTGCCCACAACAAGGTCACTTGGAATCGAGGCTTCTGTCCAAACTGCGCCTGAACCTGCCGCTCTCCATGCCATGTGCAACGGAGTATCGATTCCCGGGTGGCTTACAACCACTTCACGTCCGTTTCCAGTATGAACAATTGAAGGCCACCCCACACGGACAGACTCAATTCTTTCATATGGACTCTCATCCCACACATTTCCGTCGAAGAAGTTGTAGCCTGTTCCACGATCATTGAATGGCGTTAACTCTAAGCTCATCGTCCAAGCAGCAGAAACCGCTGATCCACTACCAGCCATGCGATCGTCAATGGCCGCATTCGATTGCAAATCGTATTGGGTAATCCCAATCACCTGACGCTCAACGACCAATTCACGGCTCATGTAGTGCTCAATGTCTGTCGTAGACTGTCCCTCCAAAGGAAGTTGAGGGCGATCTGAAAACTCTGCAATCGCCATTGTCGGCATAGGCGCAGCGGTTCGAAATGCTGGTGCCAATTGCGGCACATCTTGCAGGAGTGCTTCTCCTTTATGCGAAGGAGATTGCGCCATTGCTGCGATTCCAATGCCGCATGCAAAGAGCGAGAGTGTAAAATGCTTCATAAAGATTGGTTTTGGTGCCGAAAAAGTACCTCAAAGTGCGCAAAAATGCCACCAAAAACCACGGAACTTATTCAATTCCCAGGCAAAAGTGCCAAAAGGGAATTGCGCCCGACCACCATCTGCCCAATTTCCACTTGGATTTCGGAGCCCATTGGCAACAAAACGTCTACCCTAGATCCAAATTTGATAAAGCCAATTTCTTTCCCAGATTCGACGACATCCCCCTCTTTCATGTACCAACAAATACGTCGAGCAACGGCACCGGCAACTTGACGAAAAAGCACCGTTCCAGCGCTGCCCTCAATCACATGGGTCGTCCGTTCATTCTCCGTACTGCTTTTTGGATGCCAAGCCACCAAGAATTTACCTGGATGGTGTCGCGCTGCGAGAACTTTTCCAGCCATGGGAGCCCATTGGGCATGCACGTTGAGCGGGCTCGTGAAAATACTAATCTGTATTCGTTTGTCATGAAACCATTCCGTCTCTTCCACTTCCTCGATGACCACTACTTTTCCATCACTTGGGCAAATCACTTGACGATCAGACCATTGCCCAATTTCACGCACAGGCATCCTGAAGAAGTTAAGTATGAGGCCCAACAAGACCGCTGCTCCCATTGTGAGCACCCAAGCCAACCAGTTCGGTAGATAGGTGTGTGAAGCCCATACCAGAGCCGCATCAAAAATCAAAACAACCAAAAGCGTTGCGGTTCCTTCGCGATGAAATGTCATAGAAAAGACTTGAAGAAGGTTGAGTCAAATTGAAACAAGAAATCCAAAAGCGAAAAGAGTGGCACCGCAAATAAAAACCCATCAAACCGATCGAGAATCCCGCCGTGTCCAGGTAAAATAGCTCCTGAGTCTTTCATCCCATGCTTTCGCTTCCATGCGCTTTCCACTAAATCGCCCGCTGTAGCAGTTGCCCCAATCAATCCGCCAACCCACCAGAAATTCTCGCCCAATGTGATCGACGCAACGAGTGATGCAAGAGCCATCCCTCCCAACAGGCCTTCCCAAGATTTTCCAGGTGAAACACGGGGCATCAACTTGTGCTTCCCGATTGGTTTCCCGATCAAATAAGCGCCCGTATCATTCGTCCATATGAGTAGGATGAATGCCAACATCAAAGATGGATCGAACCCTTGAACTGGATCCCAAACCATTCCCAACAACATCCCTGAAAGCACCACCATCACCAAAGAAAAGCCGATAGACCCCAAGATTCCAACAGCTTGTTGAGGGCGTCTCCATTCAGCAACACCCATGACACTTACCAATCCCCACAATGCCAAATTGGACCATGTATTCCACATGATCGCACCCAAAACAACCAAAGCAAACAACAGCCCGGTCATGCTGCGGATCATGGTCTCCTTCATCTTCTATTGCAGATCGTTGGTAGGTCGAATCAATTCCATTGCGCTTTCGGCATCCTCTTCGCGAACCAAAAGCTCAAGAAATCCAAACAAATAGCTGCTGTCGCGTTTGTTCAATACAATGGCTGGAATGTCTTGCTCTTCGAGGACTACTCGCCGCAA
>JAPKCA010000049.1 GCA_028823145.1 Flavobacteriales bacterium | reverse complement strand
TTCAATGCCCTGAATTCATCGAGGTTGGCGTACAAAGAGTTCGAGAACTGTCCCGTTAGGGGTACAAATCGGGAGATTGCAGCGATGCGGTCTCCCGTTTTTGGTTTTAGAAATACAAGGATTACCGTTGGTAAGCTTCTCTAATGGAGTGTTTTTAGCCTAATTCGTGAGCTAATTTTGTGGCATACTTCAAAAACATTCCACCATGCGTCGATTTTATGTTGTGTCATGTGCACTTGCGATAGGCCTCTCGTCTTTTGCTCAATTGGAATCTCCGGACATTGAGGCTGGAGAGTCTTTTACGCGGGCGATAGGTGATTACTTTATGCCGGCTGAGGATACCGGTACGATGGGCCAGGTGTGGGACATGAGTTCTTTGGAAACGCAGTCGAGTTTTGGTGTGAATATTCTTTCGGCACCATTAACGGCGCTTTCTAAGAGCTTCCCTGACGCAACGTACGCTCTGGATGATGGTTCGCAAATTCTCTACATCTCTTATGGCGATGCATGGACTTTCCATGGTGGAACTTCGGGATCTCTTGTGGTGATTTATTCCGATAAGCAAACGTATCATCCTTTTCCATTTGCGATTGGAGACGCGTGGCAGGACGATTTCACTGCTGAATATGGCGCTGCAGGAATCACCGTTTATCGGACGGGCTCGGTTGAACAGACTTGCCACAGCAGCGGAACCTTGACGAATCCCGGCGGCCAAGTTTATGAAGATGTGTATCGAAGTACCGTCATTGAAACATTACTAGATTCTACGTTCCTTGGAACACTTCAAATGGATATTACAGCTGAGTACTTTCAATCGAACCAATTCGGCCTCCCTTTGTTTGCGACTGCTACTGTGTACACTTTGGATATTCCGTTTGGCGGAACTCCTGTGGAAGAGACGACTCAGTATAGCGTTTGGATGGACAGCTACACCGCCGGAACGGATGAGTTGGAATCATTGGCCACATGGGGGATGTTGCCAAACCCTGCTTCAGATGTTGTGACGATTATTCGAGGGCAAAAAGGCCTATCAGAGGCGATCACGTTGTTCTCGATGGATGGCAAACAGGTTTTACAATCTCAATTCATCCTAGGAATGCAACAGGCGACCATCGATGTGAGCAACCTTCCGAACGGGGTTTACTTGGTGAGCGCAGGAGCTGACGGGAAGTCGCAGCGGTTGGTGATCGCTCACTAACGCTCTTTCAGTAGGCGCGATCGTTGCGGCCTTCCATGTAATAGACAAAGGCGCGGTTGACCACTTTGTGGCCACCGGGTGTCGGGAAATTCCCCGTGAAATACCAATCGCCAAGGTGATCAGGGCATGAAGCGTGCAACCCTTCGATGCTTTGGAATACAATCTTCAGTTCAGATTTCATACCAGCCGGAGTGAGCAACAATGAAACCTCTTCACTGATTTCTTGCGCCGTGAATGGCGCGTAAACAGCCTTGACCTGGTTCACATTTTCTTCCTTCGGCAATTCTAATTGCGCTTTGCAAGCGGCGTATGTTTCATCCAGGATGTGCTCCAATCCCCGCTTGTTCAAAAGGCTGACCGCGGCTTGGAATGCAATGAAATCGCCTATGCGTGCCATGTCGATGCCATAACAATCAGGATAACGGATTTGCGGTGCGCTCGAGGCGATGACAATGAGTCGGGGCTCTAATCGATCAAGGATTCGGAGGATGGACTTTTTCAGCGTCGTGCCCCGAACGATGCTATCATCGATGACTACAAGGTTGTCAACTCCTGCCTGAACGGTGCCATACGAGATATCATAAATGTGCGCGACGAGATCATCTCGGTTGGCGTCTTCCGTGATGAAGGTGCGCAATTTAGCGTCCTTGATCGCCACCTTTTCAATGCGGAGTCGCTCGCTTAATATCTCCTCGATTTCGGCGGCTTCAGGATCAGAACCCAATCCAATGATTCGGGCAATTTTAGCTTGGTTCAAATGGTCCTCTATGCCTTTGATCAAGCCGTAAAAAGAGACTTCGGCGGTGTTGGGAATAAAGCTGGTCACCGTGCGATCGACATCGTGTTCGATCGCCTCTAAAATCTGTGGCACCAAGTGCCTACCGAGGGCTTTTCGTTCGTTGTAAATGCCTTGGTCATTTCCTCGGCTGAAATAAATCCGCTCAAAACTGCAGGACAAACGGGCTGAAGGCTTCTTGATCTCAGGCATGCTAACGGTTCCATCACGCTTGATGATGAGCGCGTGCCCTGGTTGAATTTCCTGAATGGTCTCAACCTTGACATTCAGGGCCGTTTGGATGACAGGACGTTCACTCGTTACCACGACCACTTCGTCATCTTCATACCAAAAGGCGGGCCGAATCCCATTCGGGTCGCGCATCACAAAAGCATCTCCATGACCGATGAGTCCACACATAACGTAGCCCCCATCGAGTGAGTTGGCGGCTTGTTTCAAAATGGTTTGCACATTCAGCGACTCACCTATTTGACGTGAAATTTCCTGATGATCGAGATCTCTTCCCTTGAGTTCGTCAAAAAGCCGTTGATTTTCGACATCTAAAAAATGTCCAATCCGCTCCAATAGGGTCACGGTGTCGGCCATCTCTTTAGGGTGTTGGCCTAAAGCCACGAGCTTATCAAAAAGCTCATCGGTGTTGGTCATATTGAAGTTGCCCGCAACCACCAAATTTCGAGTTCGCCAGTTGTTTTGCCGAAGAAAGGGATGGCAATTTTCCACCTCATTTTTCCCATACGTACCATAACGCAAATGGGCGAGGAATAACTCTCCGGTGAAGGCAAAGGCTTTTTGCAAGAACGCCCCATCATTCAGTTGATCTGGACTCAACCCTTCGAAACGAGGCATAATCCGGCTGAACACATCTTGAATGGGACGGGGATCGACAGATCTCACTCGGGAGATATAGCGTTTACCAGGGGAAACCTCCAGTTTAATATTGGCCAGCCCAGCACCATCTTGCCCCCGGTTGTGCTGCTTTTCCATCAGCAAGTACATCTTGTTCAGTCCATAAAAAGCCGTTCCGTACTTGTCAATATAAAATTGCAGCGGTTTTTTCAACCGGAGCATTGCAATTCCACACTCGTGTTGAAGGAAGTCACTCATGGGAGACGGTGAAGGATGGTGTGCTGACTGATGAGCGCCAAATTTAGGTTGCACATCATCAACGTGAGCGGTTGTTGATTGATTTTGTCTTCCAAGATCGATTTCCTTGCAAACCGCCGGTATGAAATAGTAGAATCCGCGATCCGGGCCGCAAGAATTCTGGTCGATCCAGGAGGTTTTTTCGCAGCTGACGCTGCATTTCCAGCACCAGCTTGCCAGTATAGACAGCGTCCAATTCGATTCCGGTTTCTTTTTCCCAGCGCCCCATGCAATCAAGCAGTTCCGGGGATCTCTTTGCGAATCCGCCTTCGTGGATGTCATTCCAAAAGATCATTTCATGGGTCAAGTCGTTCGTCCAAACTCCATCATATAGAGTCTGGTTGAGCAAGGCCTCGATGGATTGTTTTGGATGAAAACCCTTCAAGGCGTGTCCAACGACAAGCGGGCTAGACCCCCGCAACGCAATGGCTAATCCTGCAGCAGTTGTTCCTGTTCCAGCCGCGACAAGCACCGCGCCCCAAGGATTGTTCAGGTCAGACGGCTCAATCAGGGATTGGCATCCAGAAACTCCCCAAGCATCGGCACCTCCCTCTGGGACAATCCACGGATTGTCAAATTGATCCCGAAGCCAAGCCTTGAAAAATTCAGTGTTTTTTTCATTGTACTCCGCTCGCGAAACAAAAAAAAGCTCCATGCCCTGTGCCTCGCAATCCCGCAGCGTCGGGGTTAGGAGATCGGAATCCACGGGCCTTTCACCACGCACGATGCCAACGGTCCGGATTCCATATGCGTTACCAGCGGCTGCCGTAGCGTGCAAGTGATTGGACCACGGCCCGCCAAAGGTCAACAGGGTACGGGAGGGTGTCTGAGCGGCCTTTTCCCAATGGAGATGAAGCTTCCAGGTTTTGTTTCCGGGAGCGGGGCCGGAAATTTGGTCCAATCGCCTGACCCAAACCTCGACACCCGCATCATCAGCCACAGACCAACGCACTTTTTCGGTGGTGGGACTTGGTTACTGAGGTAGGGTGAAGGGAGTCATCTTCATAGATGGTAAATTTGCATCATGCTTAGAGATTTAGAGCCAGAAGATTTTTATTACAGCTCGGAAGGGTTTATCATCTTCACGGAACAATACCACCTCAAACGGGGCCATTGTTGCCTCAACGGATGCAAACATTGTCCGTATGGTTACGATAAGCGTACAGGAAAAACCAAGAAGCCATGAGCCAAGAAGAAACCCAGTTATCAACTGATTTCAAGCGCGCTATTCAGCAAGGGATTCCGCTGCAGGTGCCAAATCCTCAGCCCCGTTCAACGGAATGGAGTCATGCACCGGTTCGCAAGGACATCTTGAACGTATCAGAAAAAAAGCTCGCGTTGCGCAATGCGCTTCGCTATTTTCCTTCTGAGCAACATGCGGTCTTGGCCATGGAGTTTGCCGAAGAGCTGAAGCAATATGGCCGCATATACATGTATCGATTCCGCCCTTCGTATGCCATGCACGCGCGGAGTATCTCAGCATATCCTTCCAAAACGCCACAAGCGGCAGCGATCATGCTGATGATCCAAAACAATTTGGACCCAGCCGTTGCGCAGCATCCAGAAGAATTGATTACGTATGGGGGCAATGGGGCTGTTTTCCAGAATTGGGCGCAGTACCTATTGACCATGAAGTACTTGAGTGAAATGACGGGAGGGCAAACGCTTGCGATGTACAGCGGCCATCCCATGGGTTTGTTTCCGTCTCACAAAGACGCTCCACGTGTCGTGGTCACCAATGGGATGGTCGTTCCAAATTACTCTCAACCGGATGATTTGGAACGGCTGAATGCTTTGGGGGTTTCGCAGTATGGCCAAATGACCGCGGGCTCCTTTATGTACATCGGCCCACAAGGCATTGTGCACGGCACAACGATTACCCTTTTGAATGCGGTCCGTATGAAGGATGAATCCGGATCAGGTCCAGCGGGTAAATTATTTGTTACGGCAGGCTTGGGAGGAATGAGTGGTGCGCAACCCAAAGCGGGAAACATTGCCGGTGTTGTGAGTGTAACGGCTGAGGTGAATTCAGCGGCGGCCTATAAACGTCATGAGCAGGGGTGGGTGGATCACTTGGTAACGGATTTGGACGAGTTGGTCTCGTGCGTTCGTGATTCGGTGGATGCAAAACGGGCGGAATCATATGCCTTTTTAGGCAACGTAGTGGAGGTTTGGGAGGCCTTTGCGGAAGCGGATTTGTACGTGGATTTGGGCTCCGATCAAACGTCTTTGCACAACCCCTGGGCTGGCGGATACTACCCTGCCGGATTGAGTTTTGAAGAAGCAAATGATATGATGGCAACGGATCCAGTGCAATTCAAGGATCGGGTTAAGACATCTTTGATTCGCCACGCAGCGGCCGTTAATCGTCACACGGATCGGGGGACGTACTTCTTCGATTATGGCAATGCATTCTTACTCGAAGCCTCTCGTGCGGGCGCCGATGTCATGGACGACTCTGGATTGAATTTTCGTTATCCAAGCTATGTACAAGACATCATGGGACCGATGTGCTTTGATTTTGGCTTCGGTCCATTCCGGTGGGTGTGCACCAGTGGTTTGCCTGAGGACCTGGATACCACTGATTCAATCGCATGTAAGGTGTTGGAGGAAATGATGCGGGAAGCGCCGGAGGATATCCGCCAACAAATGGAAGACAATATCCGTTGGATTCAAGGGGCTAAAACCAATCATCTTGTGGTCGGATCTCAAGCACGTATCCTGTATGCCGATGCAGAAGGCCGGATGCGCATAGCGAAAGCATTTAACGATGCGATTCGAGATGGTCGGTTGCACGGTCCGGTGGTTTTGGGACGGGATCACCACGATGTGAGCGGTACCGATAGTCCGTACCGAGAAACTTCGAATATCTATGACGGTTCGGCTTTTACCGCTGACATGGCGGTGCAAAATTTTGCGGGAGATGCATTTCGTGGCGCGACTTGGATATCGTTGCACAACGGTGGAGGGGTCGGTTGGGGCGAGGTGATGAACGGTGGGTTTGGAATGTTAATTGACGGAAGTTCCGACGCGGAACGACGCCTGACCTCTATGCTCCACTGGGACGTGAATAACGGAATCGCTCGACGCAGTTGGGCGCGCAACGATAGAGCGGAATGGGCCATTAAACGGGCTATGGAGCGGGAGCCATTGCTGCGCGTGACCGTTCCGCATCATGCCCATGACGACGTGATTGACCGAGCGCTGTCCTAGGGACACAATGGAAACGATTTAACACTATTTTCGTTTCCTCTCGATTTTTGCTGCGTATTTTTACGCCCGCTATGGAAACTGAACGGTCGTATTCAACACTTGAAGAGAAGGCTCAAGAACTGGTTAAAAAAGCCATGACGGTGTTCATGCGTCAAGGAATTAAGGCGGTGAATATGGCCGATTTAGCCAATGCAATCGGTGTCTCCAAGAAGACGTTGTACAAGTACTTCAAAGACAAACGGGAGTTGATTCGATTGGGAATGGATCAGCATTGTACTGAGCTCTCGGATGTGCTGGAACGGGCCCAATCAGATGGCGATAATGCCATCGAAAGTGAGTTGCTCATTATGAAGGAAGTGCAAAAGATGGTCTCAGGAATGCACCCAAGTGTTTTATTTGATTTGCAAAAATATCACCCCAAAGCGTATCGTGCGCTGTTGGAAAAACGGGACGCGATGTTGCTCGGAACGGTGGAATCAAATATTCGAAGAGGCCAAGAGGAGGGTGTGTACGAGAAAAACGTTCATCCAGTGGTAGCCGCTCGGTTTCTAGTTTCTATAAGCAATGCTGTAAACGACCTAGCCCAAGAGAATTCCACGGGCACTTCGGTTTCTCAACTTCATATGCAGTCAGTACACTATCACATTCACGCTATTTCTAGTCCCAAAGGGGTTCAGTACTTCACGGACAAGATGGCCTCGGAATTTCCTACGAACCCATGATTCATTTATTCAAATCACCAGCGGGCTCTTTGCTGCTTTTGTTGATGACGTTCTTTGGAATGCTCGATGCACAAAGCCAGACTCGGTACGAAGTTTCATTGCTAGAGGCGCAAGAAATTGCTCTTCAAAAGGCCTTCGCCATGCAATACGCAGCGCTGGATCGTTCGACTGCGGAACGCGATGTCAAGGTGTGGTTGGCTAACGGAATGCCCCAGGTCAACTTGGTGGCAGACTACAGCCAATACATTGATATTCCAACCCAAGTCGTACCTGCAGATGCTTTTGGATTCCCGTCATATCTCACGGAATTCTTGGGCGATGTTTCCGAGTTTACAGGAGTGTCGCTGGATACTCCTCCGGTTGACCCCAATGCACTTTCCGAATTGCAGTTTGGTCAAAACCATGCGGCCAATGTGGGAATCCAAGCGAGTCAAATGATTTTTAGCGGTTCGTTTTTAGTCGGGCTGAAGGCCACTCAATTGTATGTTGAATCTCGAAATCAAGCCATTTTGAGAACGGCAGATGAAGTGAGGAAACAAGTGGCGGAAGCGTATCATTTGGTGTTGGGCGCAGATGAGGGGAAAGGGATTCTTGAAAACGCACTGGCTTTGGTGAAGGAGAGCTTTGCAGAGACTCAACAATTGAAAGCGGAGGGATTTGTCAATCAAGTTGCTGTCGATCAATTGGAGTTGGCAGTCCAGGAACTGGAACTGGAATTGGCGACCGCTGCAAAGCAAAAAGGCCTTACCATGTCGTTGCTTCGTTTTCAAATGGGCATTCACCCCACCGAAGACGAATTGCTTTTAAGGCAATCGCTAGCTGATTTAATGAGCGAGAACAATGGCTTAGAGCTGCTTAGCCAACCGTTCAACTCATCGCTACTTCCCGGCCTGGAGGAACAGAGGACGTATGTGGAGCTAGCCGGACTGAATGTAAAGAACCAGCAAGCGATGGGTTGGCCAGAAATTTCGGCATTCTACACCAATCAAGGCAATGCCCAGCGAGACGCATTTAATTTTCTTCAATCGGACGGCAACTGGTACCCTGTGCAGCTGTGGGGCATCAATTTCAGCATGCCTTTGTGGACGAGTTTTAGCGGTCGTCACCAGGTAGAGCAAAAGAAAATCCAAGAGGAGCGAGCGAAGGTGGGATTGGAACAAATGGAACATGCGGCCATGATGGAATTCGATCATGCTCGAATCAACTTGGAGCAAGCTATGGGCGCATTTCAAAACCGCACCCGAGCAACGGAATTGGCTCAACGCATTTTTGACCAGACCCAACTGGCATTTAAAGAGGGAGTGGTTTCATCGTTTGAATGGACGCAATCCCGGAACCAATTGGTCGAAGCGCAAGGGAATCTCCTCGGCGCTTCACTGGATTGGCTCAATGCCCAAGTCCGACTCCAAGCCGCTCTATCCAAATTCGAATGACCCCCATGTCCCCCCTTTTCAATTCATTGTCCATGAGATCATTTTTTCACACTTCGATGGCACGCATAACCACCGCCTCTATTGTTATGGTTTTGGTCGGCTGTGGGTCTGATGATTCAGTCACTCAAGAGTCTTTATCGGCTGAACCAGAAGCGGTCAGGGTAGGGGTGTTAACGATCATACCTCAATCCTTCAGCCACCGTTTCTCTACTCAAGGAAACATCGAAACAGATCGAAATACCATCTTAACTGCTGAGTTTGCGGGTTTGATTGAATCCGTTGAGATGAGCGAAGGGGAATCCGTTCGCAAAGGCGACGCCTTGATTCGCATCAACACGGACGTGTTGGACCGCTCGATGTCGGAGCTGCAAACGCAGCTGGATCTAGCGGCAGACCTTTTCAATCGCCAAGAGAGACTCTGGAAGCAATCCATCGGATCTGAACTGGAATTCATGCAAGCGCGCACGCAACTTGAGGCGCTCGAAAAAAGTATGGCCACGTTGCGAGAACAGCGGGATATGGCCGTAGTGCGTGCTCCGTTTGATGGAATTTTGGATCGTTGTTTGGCTAAAGTGGGGGAAATGGCCTTGCCGGGGAGTCCTTTGGCTCGCGTAATAGATTTACGGAATTTGTATGTGCGTGCCAGCGTCAGTGATCATTATGCCGCAAGAGTGTCGAAGAATATGCCGGCTCAAATTATTGTCAGCGGGGTCGATACCATAGAAACCCGAATCGGAAGGGTCGGGCAATATATCAATCCAGCCAACCGAACATTGGAGCTGACCTTGCCATTGCCCGATGGCACGGCATTTTTACCAAATATGTATGCGAGCGTTTGGCTGCAAGACGTTTCTATTGATAGCGCCAAGGTTATTCCGAGCGCACTGATTCAACAAGACATTGAGGGAGCTGACTATGTGTTTGTTGCCATCACGACGGATGAAGGATTGATTGCGACGAAGCGATTTCTTGATGTAGGTATTGGGTCTGGCAATGACATGTTGATCGAAGGAGGTCTTGAATTTGGCGATCAGGTTGTTTCCATCGGGGGGTCCCGGATTGTTGAAGGACAACGCATTCGTGCCATTTCAGAATAAAAGCCGAATGGAATCTCAAAACCCCAAATCGAGCGCAAGAGAATTCGGATTGAGCAGTTGGAGCGTATCCAACCGCACAACGGTTTTCGTCTTGATGGCGATTATTACGGTTAGTGGTATCTACAGCTATATCACCGTACCGAAGGAGAGCTTCCCCGAGATTAATATCCCGGAAGTATTCATCGGCACACCGTATCCAGGAAACAGCCCGGTCAACATTGAGAAGCTCATCACGCGGCCTCTCGAAAAGGAAGTCAACGCCATCACCGGGGTAGATGAAATCACGTCCACCTCGATTCAAGGATACAGTGCGATTGACATCAAGTTTGATTTTGATGTTTCCCCGGATGATGCCTTGAGGAAGGTGAAGGATGCCGTGGATAAAGCAAAGGCAGATCCGAATTTCCCAGATGACTTGCCCGCAGATCCCAATGTATTTGTGTTGAATTTCTCAGAGATGTTGCCCGTGATGAACGTCAATCTTTCTGGCAACTATTCATTGGATGAGCTGAAGGAATATGCGGAGGCATTGGAGGAGAGCATAGAAGAGCTCCCGCAAATTTCAAAAGTGGACGTCCGCGGCGTGATGGACAAGGAGGTGGAAGTGGTGGTGGATTACCTCCGAGCTGAGGCCATGCAAGTGAGTTTCAATGATATTTCAGGAGCAATTGCCCAAGAAAACGTGACCATTTCTGGGGGCGATATGCTTGTAGATCACTACCGCCGAACGGTGCAAGTGGTTGGAGACTTTCAGTCCATGCAAGACATTGAAAACATCATCGTCAAAAGCGAAAACAATGCTCCGGTTTATTTGAGGGATTTAGCTACGGTGCGTTTTGTAGAGCAAGAAAAAACTAGTTATGCGCGGGAGTATGGGAATCCAGTGGTTTCGTTGGACATTATTAAGCGAGCTGGGGAGAATCTAATCGCGGCATCCAACGAGATCAATCTGATCATTAAGGAAGCCAAAGCGGTGTATTTACCATCGGACCTCAATGTGTCGATTACCAGCGACCAATCCGATCAAATCCGCACCCAAGTGGATGAATTGCAAAACTCCATCATTTTTGGAGTGTTGCTAGTGGTAGGGGTATTGTTGTTTTTCCTCGGATTGAGAAACGCTTTGTTTGTTGGGGTAGCCATTCCATTATCGATGTTTATGTCGTTCATGATTTTGAGCGCATTGGGGATCACGTTCAATGTCATGGTGCTCTTTAGTTTGGTGTTGGCTTTGGGGATGTTGGTGGACAATGGGATTGTGGTGGTTGAGAACATCTATCGATTGATGGACGAGGGAGAACCGCCCATTCGTGCGGCGAAATTGGGCGTGGGGGAGGTCGCCCGGCCCATTATCGCATCGACAGCCACCACCTTGGCGGCCTTTCTGCCCCTAGCTATTTGGCCAGGAATTATTGGCGAGTTCATGAAGTATTTACCGATCACGCTGATGATCGTACTGAGCTCTTCGCTATTTGTAGCCCTTGTGATCAACCCCGTTTTGACCGCCGTATTTATGAAAGTTGGAGACAGCGGCGTGAACCGACGCCGGGCTCACATCGTGTCGATTTCGCTGATTGGATTTGGCTTGGTGTTTTTGATTCTTGGAGCGACAGCTATGGGGAACATCTTGGTGATCGCAGGATTGATGACCGTGCTCAACGCGTATGTGTTGTTTCCCGCTACGAGACTTTTTCAAAATCGATTTTTACCAAGACTAGAGCGAGGTTACGAGGGGTTTTTACGTTATGCCTTGGACGGTAAAAAACCATGGGCCTTCTTCTTCGGGACGGCGAGCTTGATGGTGCTGGCTTTTGTCCTTTTGGGCGTTTTTCCTCCGAAAGTGGAATTTTTCCCATCCAATGAGCCGCAGTACCTCAACATTTTTGTAACCAAACCGATTGGCACAGATATCGAAGAAACCAACCGGGTCACCCAAGAAATTGAAATCTTGGTGATGGAGGCTTTGGCGGATGACCGTTTCAAGAGACTAAATGTTGAAACCGGTGAGATGGAATCGTACATGGCCAATTCTGTCATTGGCCAAGTGGGCAATGGAACGAGCGACCCGCAAGAAGGGCCATCTCTTGGCAACACCCCGCACAAGGCCCGCATCATGGTGAATTTTGTGAAGTTCCAAGACCGTGACGGGCTGTCGACCAGCACCTTGCTTTCGGCCGTTCGTGAAAAATTAAAAGGCTATCCTGAGGCCGAGGTCATTGTGGTCAAGAACTCGGACGGCCCTCCGCAAGGCCCTCCCGTTAACATTGAAATTCTGGGGGAAGACTATGATCAGGTGCTTGCCACGGCGACTTCCATGCGTCAGTTTTTGCGTGATCAGAATTATTCGGGCGTTGAGGAATTAAAAATTGACGTGGACAAGAGGAAGCCGGAATTGCCGATTACGATTGACCGTGAAAAAGCCCGTCTTTATGGCTTGTCGACTCGAGATATTGGGCTTTCGATTCGGACGGCACTTTTTGGCCGGGAGGTGAGCACATTCAAGGACGGGGAGGACGATTATCCGATTAACGTAAGACTTCACGAAGCGGCACGAAATAACGTGGACGCATTGATGAATCAAAAGGTGATTTTTCGAAGCCCTTCGGATGGGCAAATTAAAGAGGTGCCAATCAGCGCTGTTGCAACAGCGAAGCGAAGCACGACATTCAGCAGTGTAAAAAGAAAAGATCTGGACCGGATTATTACGGTTAGCTCCAATGTCTTAGAAGGGGCCAATGCGAATGAGATTGTTCTCCAAATGAAGACGGATTTGGAACCGTTTGAAACACCTGAAGGAGTGAAATGGGCGTTTACGGGTCAGCAAGAGGAACAAGCAAAGGAAATGGCATTCTTATCTCGATCATTGCTGTTGGCGTTATTCCTCATTATCCTCATCATCGTCGCACAGTTCAATTCGATTACCACCCCGTTTATCATTGGGTTCAGTGTATTCTTCAGCTTAATTGGCGTTTTGATGGGCTTGGTGGTATTCCAAATGGACTTCGTCATTATCATGACCATGATCGGAATCATATCATTGGCGGGCGTGGTAGTCAATAACGCCATCGTTTTGATTGATTACACGGACCTGATTCGGAAACGAAAACGAGATGAATTGGGAGTTGGAGCACACTTGCCATTTCAGGAAGTAGTTGAATCCATTGTCACGGGAGGCCGGACGCGATTGCGACCTGTTTTGTTGACGGCCATCACCACCATTTTGGGATTGCTCCCGTTGGCCATTGGATTGAATATTGACTTCGTTTCCTTGGTAACGGAATACGATCCAAAAATCTACATTGGGGGTGACAACAACGTTTTTTGGAAGCCGATGAGTTGGGCCATTATTTACGGACTGTCATTCGCAACGTTCTTGACCTTGATCATCGTTCCGGTCATGTATTGGTGGATCAATCGGATGATTTACAAATACAGCCTCAAGGAATCGGTTTGATTTTCAATTTCCGCGTTGCTGACGCTGGACGCGCGCTGTTATACGCGTGAGGATTTCATAGGGAATGGTTCCGGCCGCTTGGGCAAAGGATTCCAAGGAGATGGTTTGACCGAAAAGTTCAACCTCGTCTCCTGGTTGGGCCGATGGAATGGCGGTGATATCCACCATCACCATGTCCATGCAAACCCAGCCCACTACGGGAGCTTTTGCGCCGTGTATAGCCACAGAACCTACCCCATGAGAAAGGTGACGAGGAAAGCCATCAGCATACCCCACAGGCAAGGTGGCGACTTGCCTTGGGTGATCAGCAGCGTCTGTAAATCCGTACCCCACGCCTTCCCCGGCTGGAATGGTATGAATGGCTGAGATTGCAGTGGTAAATCGGACGGCTGGCTGCAAATCCCAAGTTTCGGGAATCTCGGTGACTCGGACGCCAAACAGCCCGATCCCTGTTCGAACGTAGTCCCCCGCTTTTTCAGGAAACCGGATGAGCCCAGCCGAATTTAAAATATGAGTCTTGAAGGGCTGACTTGGGTGTCGAAGCACCTCAACCGCATCATTGAATAGGTGTATTTGTCGGGAGGTATCGGCATCCAGTTGTGGGTCATCGGCGGCGGCCAAGTGGCTGAAGACTGTGCGCACCATGAGATGGGGATGATTGGCAATGATTTTGTGCAATGCCGGACATTCTTCAGGGGTGAACCCCAATCGGTGCATACCGGTATCCAATTTGAGATGGACTGGCCAGGGTTGAGCTTGATCGCTTTGTTGCACAATCCGCGTCAATTCATCCAGGTGTTCTAGGCGATGTAAGGCGGGTTCGAGGCGGTGTTTCACAAGAGCACGGAAGGTATCCGGCTCTGGATTGAGCACCAAAATCCGCATTACCAAACCATGCCGCCGCAATTCCACGCCTTCCTCTGTGCAAGCGACCGCCATGATTTCGACACCATGAAATTGCAGCAAACGAGCCAATGCAGGGCCGTTGGTGCCGTATCCAGAAGCTTTTATGACGGCGATGATCGACACGTGATCTCCACCATGTTCTCTCACATAGGCCCTCGTGGTTCTGAGGTTGTGCGCAACCGCCTCAAGATCCAATTCGAGTTGGGTGACATGCCCACGTTGCATGAGCAAAGGGTGGAACCGTTCGAAACGATCGGCCCTCGGTCCTTTGATTAAAATGTCATGATCACGGAATGCATCGGCGGAGACTTCTAGCGCCTGCAAGGTTGCTGAGGTGCTCGAAAAATGGCGACAGGTAACCGAATCAACCTCGGACCAATCAAGGGCCTTCCAGGCATCACCAACCAACCAAAGAAGCTGAACAGAACTCCCTTTGATCAGCGCAATTAAACGCTTCTGATCCTCGGGTTTCATCCCGGGGATTGGGCCGATTATCGCAGCTTTAGGGAGGTGTCCAGGCAATTTATCCAGGTCTTGTAGTGCCAAAGCCAAGGCATCCCAGTCGTTGGTATAGGCGTCGGAAAGAATCCAGGCTCCATCATGCGTGCGCAATCGTTGCATGCGCAAGTCTAGATCCCGAAGGTATTGGATGGACTCTCCAATTTGTCGACCGTCGACCCCCCATTCCAAAGCCACCAATGCAGCGGTCATCGCATTCCGGAAGCCGGATTCTCCGCCAAAAGGGAGCATCCAAACGAAGGATTGATTTGCCCACCGAACTTCAATGGATCGGCCTTGCGGTGTGGTTTCACTACTCACTTGCATATCATTGCTCGCAGCCGTACCCCACGTAAGTACTTTTTTACCTTGACCCCTGAGCTTTTCCGCGGCCGAATTCAACGATCCAGGCATGGCAATCCATGCACAAGAATCAAAGAGCTTCAATTTCTCTTCAAGCAAGTGCTCGTGTCCGTTGAACGCTTCAAGGTGGGAAGATCCGAGATGAGTAAGAACACCAAAATCCGGCTGGATGCAATCGGCATGGCGTTGCATTTCCCCCGCTTGTGAGATTGCAGCCTCTATGACAGCCAATTGATGAGAAGATTGTAAGTCCCAAAGAGACATGGGAACCCCAATTTGGCTGTTATAGCTTCGAGGGCTGCTGTGGACATGGAAAGAATGATTGAGCAGTTGGCAAAGCCATTCTTTGACCGTGGTCTTTCCATTGCTACCAGTAATCCCAATGACTGGC
>JAPKCA010000148.1 GCA_028823145.1 Flavobacteriales bacterium | reverse complement strand
GCAAAAAGATGAAGTGCCCATTGAAATCACAAATGTTAGTAACAGTAAAATTTATGGTCTTCCCGAAGTATTGAGAATATAGAATAAAAAACAACGAACCGTCAACACAGTCTAAACCAAAATGCATGACTTAGTTTATCCAGACCGTTGGCTGTAACTCGGATTAAACCATTTAATATTATGGTGGTTCAACCCGGCTCCTTTTTCCAATCCAAAGCGTATTTTTGACGCATGAAAGTGAACATGCATAAAATATTCCAAGGAACCCTTCCTTTTCTGCTCATCGGAATGGTTGCCAGTTGTTCAAATGGCATCACCCAAGAGGAAAAGGACAAGTCATTGGCATTTGAGACACTTGTCACCGATGGAGAGCATTCTGAGATGTCCAATACAACTGACCAGAGCGACCGGTTAGCCGTGGTTCAAATTTCAGATTCAGAACTGCATTCATTTGTCGGGCGTGATACGCTCGAAGTGATTGCCTCAAACTTGAAAACGTATTTCCAGAGCACGAATGATGGCGAATGGGATCAACTGATGCGGCATTTTCCTTTGCACAAAAGAGCCGATACGGCATTTGTCAATAGCAGCAAAAAGGCCCTTCAATATTGGTGGGACAACGGCGTGAGGAACCGCACGGAATTTTCCGAAATAATTTATGTAAGTCCCGCGGCATTGGACAATGACCAAGAGGTCATATTGCTGAACATGAAGTTGAAGCATTTTGTTGAATTTCACTCCTTTTATACCGGTTCAAGTCCCGAAGGGATGAAAGGCATGGTTGAATCAAATTATGGCAAAGGGAATGCGACTTTCCATGAATTACCCCTAGCCGAAGGGGATTCCATTCCATTTCGATACTGGGAAATAGACGGGCTCAATCGCATCTGGGCCTTGTCCCATGTTGATTCCGCGCATTGGTGCTTCTTGCCTCCGAATTTCAATGAAAGCGGTGCCGCCAATATGATGGGTAGCGAGGCCATGGTCAGCGGATTGCGTCATCGACGCACCAACGACCCTACCGCAGACAAATAGGGCTCTCAGGGCACGTTATCTTGGCATCATGAAACCCGTCACACCTGTCAACTGGAACGTTCAAGATGAATGGTCTTCCTTGGAGGCCGTCATGGTAGGAACCGGTTCTGGCATGGGGCCTGCACCGCAGTTGGAAGCCACGTTTGACCCACAATCAAGGGCCCATGTATTGGCCGGAACATACCCTACTGAACAGAACGTTTGCAAAGAATTGGAGGCCTTATCGCACGAGCTTGAAACTCGAAACATCCGCGTTCTTCGGCCCGACCTGGTCGGTTTGAACCAAGTGTTTACGAGAGACATTGGATTGGTGATTGGCAACCGATTCATCATGACCCACATGGTTGAAGACCGGGTTAAAGAGCAAGAGGGCCTGACCTCGATGCTCCACCGAAATTCAGGAAAAATCCTGGTCCCTCCTGCCGAAGTTCAGCTGGAAGGTGGAGACGTTCTTGTGATGGGAAAGGAAGTTTGGGTTGGCTATGCCAAAGACCCCGATTTTAAGAAATACACGACAGCCCGGACCAACTCCGCAACATTGCAATGGCTCCAAGAGCAATTTCCAAACCTCCACGTACGTGGATTTGAATTGAAAAAATCCGATACCCTGCCACATGAAAATGCCTTGCACTTAGATTGCTGCTTGGCACCATTGGGGTTGGGACACGCGATCTATCATCCAGATGGATTCAAGGATTTGGCTGATGTCGAATGGATTCGTTCCCAATACGATGAATCACATCGAATTGAACTTTCGGCCGATGAAATGCAGCGAATGCATGGCAATGTCTTTAGTGTCGCTCCAAACACCGTCATTTCAGCCAAAGGTTTTGATCGGACAAACACGCAACTGAAGCGTTGGGGCTACGAGGTCATTGAAATTGATTTCCACGAAACATCAAAAATGGGAGGTCTTTTGAGGTGTTCTACGCTACCCTTAAGACGCACTCCGAATCTTTAAGCCATGCAAAGCACTCAATCTGTCCTCATGATTCGGCCGGTTTCTTTTCGCATGAATGAAGAAACTGCAGAAAACAACCATTACCAGAGTGAAATGGTTGATTCTTCCGCAGAAGAAATCCTCGATCTCGCGCAACACGAATTTGACGCGCTCGCCGAGGCCTTGACTTCGAAAGGAGTTCGGGTTCATGTGATCGATGAATCTTCCGATCACATCACCCCGGATGCACTTTTTCCGAATAATTGGATCTCCACCCACGCGGACGGAAAGATTGGGCTCTACCCCATGTTCGCTAAAAATCGTCGCTTGGAACGAAGAGAAGACATCCTGCTCGATTTGGAACATCTCCATGGTTATAGCGTCCAAGATGTGGTGGACTTTTCTGAGTTTGAAGAGCATCAAAAGTTCTTGGAAGGAACGGGAAGCTTGGTGCTCGATCGCAACCATGGGAAAGCTTACGCAGCATTGAGCCCGCGAACAGACCGTGGAGCATTGGGGCATTTTTGCTCAGCATTTGATCTGGAAGGCATTGCATTTACCGCGCTCCAATCAGTCAATGGAGAGCGGGTTCCCATCTACCATACGAATGTCATGATGAGCATTGGTACGAAATTCGTTGCCATTTGCTTGGATGCCATTGACGATATAGAGGAACGCCAAATGGTTGTTGACTCTTTGAAAGAAGATGGTCTCCATATCATTGCTTTGACTGAAGACCAAATCAACCATTTTGCAGGGAACATGTTGGAATTGCAAGGAAGTGACGGACCCATCATTGCTATGAGTTCTGCAGCTTTTAGAGCACTTACAGACGAACAGAAAAACGAACTCAAACCGTTTGGAGAATTGGTTCATGTCAATTTATCGACCATTGAGACATGCGGAGGTGGGAGTGCAAGATGCATGATCGCCGAAATTCACCTGCCAAAAGAAGTGGCAACTCATTGAACATCTGCCCCATGAACTCACTCGATCGCGACATCCAATCCGCCATTGCCAAAGCGTGTGAAGCTTGTTTTAAAACAACGGTTGACGCTACAGACATTCAGGTCCAACGAACACGAAAAGATTTTGAAGGTGACCGTACGGTGGTGGTATTTCCCTTGACCAAAATCTCGCGACAATCA
>JAPKCA010000147.1 GCA_028823145.1 Flavobacteriales bacterium | reverse complement strand
CAAATCATCAATGATCGTGGGATTCACATTTGCAAATCAATGGTGGCATGGCAACAATTTGGAAAAGGGGAAACACCCGAATCATCCGGGTTAAAAGGAGACAAATTGGTGGGCAAGTACTATATCGCATTTGACAAAGTCTACAAAAGCCAAATCAAAGAATTGATGGCCAATGGGGCATCAGAGGCAGAGGCCAAAGATTCCACTCCAATTCTGCAAGAAGCTCAAGAACTTTTGAGAAAATGGGAGTTAGGGGATCAGGAAGTCATTTTACTTTGGAAGACTATGAACCAGTGGGTTTACGATGGATTCAAAACAACCTACCGGGAGATGGAAGTGCATTTCGACCGGTTGTATTATGAATCCGAAACCTATCTCTTGGGACGAGATGAAGTCCAATCCGGGGTGAACCAAGGAGCATTCAATCGCCGTGATGACGGCAGTATTTGGGTGGATTTGAGTGATGAAGGATTGGACGAAAAACTTTTGCTTAGGAAAGATGGAACGGCAGTCTATATGACTCAAGACATTGGAACTGCCATTCAACGATACAGGGACTTTCCCGGCCTAGACAGACAGATCTATACCGTTGGAAATGAACAAGAATATCATTTCAAGGTGCTGTTCAAGGTTCTTCAGAAATTGGGCGTCGAAGGGGCAGACAAAAACTACCACTTGAGTTACGGGATGGTGGAATTGCCCGAAGGCAAAATGAAGTCACGCGAAGGAACGGTCGTAGACGCGGATGATATTTTAGCAGAAATGGCCCAGACAGCACGTGAAATGGCCGAGGAGTTGGGTAAACTCAAGGGGTTAGGCGAAGAAGAAAAAGTGGCCTTGTACAAAACCGTCGGATACGGAGCGTTGAAATATTTCCTTTTAAAAGTATCGCCCACTAAATCGATGATGTTTGACCCAAAAGCTTCCATCGATTTTATAGGCAATACAGGTCCATTCATCCAATTCAACTATGTCAGAGCCTTGAGTGTATTGCGCAAGGCGGAGTGGAAATCATCGGCCAGTCTATCGATTGAACCCAAAGCACTCGATGGCTCAGAATTGCAATTGATTCAAACGGCATTGGCTTGGCCAGAATTGATTCAGCAAGCCGCCTTGACGTATGATCCAAGCCTCATTGCAAATTATTGCTATGATTTGACAAAAGCGTACAGCAGTTGGTACCAGGATCATCCTGTACTTCAAGAAAGCGACGCAGACAAGCGACAAGCAAGGTTAGGTATTTGCGCAATTTGCGAGCAAAATCTACGGCACGGCATGGGCCTTTTGGGCATCACCATGCCGGAGAGGATGTAATCCCAGAGAGCTCAGAATTCAACAAAGCGCTCTAGCTGCTGATTGTCAGCCTTCAAGAGCAAAACGAAGCGTCCCTTCCATCCTTCCGTTTTGCACGCACAGGAATGCCTCCCAGGGGCACACGGGCCATCTTGTAACTTGAAGGACACGTTGCCCTGTTCATCGAGGACAGAAATGTGCACATCACCCCTGAAACCCACAGGCACCTCAAACTCAACCACGAGCTCACCATCCTTGACGGTTGATTCCAGTCGGTTCACTAAAGCATAAGACGCACGCGTCTCCGATTTCCTCATTGCAAAAGCCATCCGTTTAAAAAGGATATAGAGCAAGATGCAAACGGCGGAAACAAGCAAAGCCGAACGCATGGTGATCATCACATCTTCCATATCGCCTGAATTAAAGACTTATGATTCCTGAAATTTTACCCGCTTGTTCATAACGCTCGAAAACAGCTTCGGCACTTGAAACCACTTCTTCGATGGTAAATGCCACATAATTTCCCTTTTTCGATGGGCGTTCTGAAAACCTCGCCTGCTCTCCAAAGCATCCTTTGAGCGCAGCAATGGAGATCGGCTCGGAGGGCAAAATGAACTTGAATGTAAAAGCACTCGGCCATTGGTGAAAAGCATCCAATTGTTCCCTCAGCCGTTCGCGTTTGGCGGCATCCGATTCCTTAGGTGCAGATGAAGAGGTCGAATTCATAGAACGAAATTACACTACCCTGAGCATTCCTTGGAAGGAAAAAAAAAATGGTTCTAAACAACAAGAAGGGACCGCATCGAAATGCGGCCCCCTCCCTAGGAATCGGTCTTGCCAGACTCGAATTCTTAAAAAAATCGAACTATTCAGCTATCACTCGCAAACGTCACCGTAGTACTGGAAGAAGTCCAGCAAGTCCGCTACGTTCACAAATCCATCGTCGTTGATATCACCCGGGCATGAATCTGGATAATCACAAGAACCAGGGTATGTTGCGGCTGGATCGTAATCGAGCCCATCTGGGTCCATACATCCTACAATCACACATGACCCATCGTCAACCGATGCAATTGGATTGTAGTTCGCTGATCCCATGTCAGTACATCCTTCGTACAAACAACTTCCATCGTCGACCAACGCTTCGCTGTTGTAGTTGATGGCATCTTCATACGTACAACCTGAAGCGAAGATTGCTGTGATGTTCTGCTCGATTGTTACGGAATTTCCGCACGCATCGGTGAACACCATCACACGCTCCAATTCATAGCCGGTAATTCCAGAGCCAACGTACGTGTCCGTAGTCGTGTACGTATAATCGCTGCATGCATCATACACATCCACACCTTCGAAGTCATCCAAAGCTGCGCCAGCTTCAGCATCCAGAATCACGTTTTCTTCATACGTAACTTCCGGTGCAGTCGTGTCCTCAAGGTTGATGATTTGAACACCTGAAGCTGAGTTGCCACAACCATCGGTCACTGTCCAAGTACGGCTGATTCGGTTATCTGCCAAACAGGAACCGTCCGTAGTGCTTGCTTCATCTTCATAGGCCACCGTGATTTCTGCACTGCACACATCGGCCGCATCCATCACATCGCCCATAACCTCCAAGTCATCCAAGTTTGTGTCACACTCCACCGTGATGTCTGCTGGGACCGTAAATGTCGGATCGATTGAATCCATGTAGTTAACAGACATTGAGGCTGAAACTGCATTGCCACAACCATCTGTAGCTGTGTACGTCCGAATGAAGTTCATCGCACCCGAACAGCTTACACCGTTGTCAGCGTCGGCGAATGTTACTTCAGAGGAAGAGCACGCATCAATTGCACCAGGAGCAGCAGGAAGATCATCACCGCATTGCAATGTGATTTC
>JAPKCA010000146.1 GCA_028823145.1 Flavobacteriales bacterium | reverse complement strand
CATATTGTTTTATAAGTGGTGTAATTAGTGTTGTTTTTCTTTATTTTCCCTTTTCACAAAACCAAAAATCAAACACGACTCTAGCCCCCCCCCCATCGGAACTTCATAATTCGCCATCACTTCAAAACATGCCATCGGGATGCAGAAGGTCAATGTATCAGACACGCTTCCTGTCACTTCAAAATTCAAATCGAACGACCATCCTTCGATGTTCCACCCCTCAATTTCTGCTTCGAGTAGAAGCCCAAACGTCCAAGAGCCCTCCGCTACCCAATCCGCATTCATAACCAACTGGACTTCCTCGCAAGCGATGGGTGATGTCTCCAATTCGATACAGGCCTCACAGATCTCGGACGTATTCAATGGCCCATAACTCATGCACATCGATTCGATTCCAGCCTCCTCGCTGTCCCATGTCCAAGCAAACGGATTGCTGTTTCCCACATTTTCCCCACCGGTCCACCAATTCAGATCACCCTCAAAAAGCGTCCCATCGCTGGTTACAGCTGAGAATAAATAAATCCCATCTGCCAACGGTTCCCAAACCAGCTCCAATGTGCATTCGTCTTCTTCACAATCTGGGCAAATCTGCACTTCTGAGTAGGCAAAACCCTCAGGGCAATTGTCGGATTCATATCCTACGCCCAAGATGTGGCACTCCTCATCTTCGATGGTGAAAACCATTTCAGCCAACCCGTATTCATATGGTTCGCCATCCAACGTCCAAAACAGGTTGGCGCCATCAGGCACATTCAACGCCTCCAAGAAAAAAACATCGCACTCCATTTCATCAGACACCATTTCAATCGGGCAGTCGTTGTTGCCGCATTCCGCATTGACCGCAATTGTAAATGTCATGCCATCGCATCCTTCCGCCCAATAAACGGCTTCGATCAAGTAATCTCCAGATTCTTCAAAATTGATGTCAAAGGCTATTCCAGATTCTTGGACGAGGATTCCATTTACAGACCAATGCACCTGTGCCTCTTCGTTTCCTCCAATGACGAACAGATACCAACACCCTTCACTGGTGACATTGATTTCCTCCGGACAATCCGTCTGTTCCATGTTGGCATAGCATGCCTCAGCTCCTTCAGGACAGTCATCCGTAAAGACTTCAACGCAGACCGTCCAATACGGGTTAAAGTCAAATCCCGCTTCGAAAATGGAGCTTGACTCTCCCTCCATTAACATCCCGTCGATGTACCATAAAAAGGTAGCCCCATCTTCTAGGCCAGGGACTTCAAATGTGTACCACATACCCCCTACCGAACTTACCTCCATGTCGATTTCACACTCTTCCTCGCACGATTCCAAGCAGAATATTTCTGCTGCGTATCCGCCGAATGCGCAATTCGGGCTTTCGAAACCCACCTCCAATACGCCACACTCTTCGCCTTCTTGGATGGTCGTCACGTCCAGCGTGATACTCGGCCCATCCCCCAAATCGGCCCCTTGCCATATCCACCAGATCGATGCGTCCTCGGGATATCCCGTAGCAACCACCTCGTATAAATGGCAACCGATGCTTTCGGATTCCAGACCGATTTCACACTCTTCATTGCCCTCACCACATCCATCTACTTCAATGGTCGTAGCGAGTTCTACACCCATAGGACAGAGGTATGAAGTGAACCAAGCGGTGACTTGGTAATCTCCTGGCTCTTCATATTCATATTCAATGAAATGTCCTCCCCAAACAGATTCTTGGCCATCGCCAAAATTCCAAAGAACTTCCTCTCCCTCTTGAAAGCTTCCTATTTCAAAAGCCCAAGAACAGCCTTCGCCTGCCGCGAAATCAATTGCTGTAGGGCAATCAAAAAATTCCTCCTCCTCAGCGCAAAATTCTGTGATCCACGCACCGTCTTCCCCCATTTCCCATTGCAAAAGTTGAATGGTGTCCGAAGTTTGCATTTCCACTGCCACAGATTCCGGATTCACTCCTTCTCCTGAAATACTTAGCAGGTAACATCCAACCTCCAAACACACGGTGAAAACCATTCCATCGTCCGGAGAAACGGACCACATTCCATCCTCTACGGCCACTCCATTTTGTGAAATCACATAATTCACTTGCAAGGCTCCAACGTCATTGGATGTGTTTTGCACCGAGAACACGACGGCGTTGCAATCTTGTGCCAAGATGCTACCCAGCCCCACCATCATCGCGATAGAAAGGGTGAAAATTGTTTTGATTAGCCGCATGATTTCAGAGGGAATTAGGAAGGTGTGGACGCTTCAAAAACAACACGCGACAACCAATGGTTGCACCCATTCAAAGAAAAAAATCAATTCGTCACAAAACGGGGATCCGCATCCATCACTTCACCACAGGACGTGCATGTCCTCAATTCTTTGCTTCCATAAAACTCTCTAAAGCGCGGCAAAAAGTCCTTCTCGATGTTTTCCAATTTGAAAAATGTTTCATGCAATGGGTGATTGCAAGAATCACAAAACCACTGCAACCCATCCTTCATATCCGTGTGCGATCGTTTGCGTTCAATAACCAACCCCAAAGACCCTTCTTCACGCATCGGGCTATGTGGCACTTTAGCCGGATGGAGATACATGTCTCCTGGGCCCAATTTCATGTCCACGGGCTTCCCCTCTTCTTGAATCCGAACCGTGATGTGGCCTTCCAACTGATAGAACAACTCTTCCGTTTCGTTGTAATGGTAGTCCTTTCGCGCATTGGGACCAGCTACGATCATGACAATGTAATCTCCGCTCTCCACGTACAAATTCTTGTTGCCCACAGGAGGCTTGAGGAGGTCTCGGTTGTCTTGAATCCAAGACGTCAAATTGAAGGGTTTGGCAATCGGCATGGTGTGAATTTAAATCAAATCAAATGCAATTATGCAGTTTGGCTTCGCATTCCCGCTGCAGGGCGACTCACCAACCAAACTCCGACAAAAATGGCCATGGCGCAACAACCGGTTACCCAAGTCAAATCTGAGGTGTAATCTGCGCCTCCTTTCCCCGCCAGCCACCAAGAAAACCCCGTTGCCAATAGAGGCTGCAAATAGATGTAAATGCTCACGACGGTGGGTTGAACATGCCCCAGGGCATAGATGCTGAGGAGGTAAGCTATGAAGGTGGTGCCCAAAATGACATAAAGTAAACCTTGCCAATGACGGGGATTGAAGAGTGACCAATCCACCTCCATCGCCTGTTGGGCTCCGATGGGCAACACCCATAGCGCGCCGAACAAAAACACCCATGAAA
>JAPKCA010000145.1 GCA_028823145.1 Flavobacteriales bacterium | reverse complement strand
ATGTCGGTGCCTTCCAAATCCAAAACAAACGGTTCCAGGCAACTCAACGTAATGGTGGTGTCCAGCAAGCAACCATTGTAATCCTGAACCTGAAACAACCAATCGCCATTTCCATTGGGGCAGGGCAACCCAACCCATTGGTCCATTGCATCCGGGAGTTGTCCATTGCCGATGTTCTCATCTGAATAAGCTACGATTTCCAATGGATCTGTTCCGCCTTGGGAGTTGATTTGCACAATGCTATTCAAAACACCCGGACAGATATTGTCTTGAACCAATTCCCAGTTGGCATTCAATTCGGGCGGATTAACAAAGGCAAAAAGGTCCGTCGTGTCTCGGCATGTGTTAGCATCAACAATGGCCACATAGTATTCACCATCTCCAAGGTCACTGAAGGTGATGTTGTCCTCTTGTGTTGCAAGTAATTCATCTGTTGCTGCATCAAACAATTCATAAACCACTGGAGTGGCGCTGGCGCCGTCAGCAATGATATCTACTATGGCAAGGTCGCCGAAGCATTCAATCTCTGCCAGCACTTCGACGTCTGAATTTTCAGCTGCAAAATCCGCACAAGGGCTTAGCACTGACATCGGGCCATCTCCATCCCCTTCCATGCACCATTCTTGGTACGGGGCTTGAACACCTTCAACAAACACTTGAAAACATGCATGGAATGTGAAATCTCCGCATGTGGTAACCTGAGCGATTTGAATTCTCAAATCATCCCCCGCAGCAACCGGAGCAACCGTGAAGATCAATCCTCCTTGGACTTGCTCCGAGCACATGGTGGTACTTGAGTAGTCCGGGTTGGTGGAAGTGAATTGTTCTCCTGCCGCAAAACCCAATGTCCAGTACGTATCAAACTCTGATTCCGGAAAAGCGGCCACAATTGCTGGATTTTGTTGTGCTCCCAACAAGACATCTCCCAATAAAGGATTGAAACAGCCGCAAGGGGCATTCAAATACAACGGTGCAGTCCCCAATACATCGACGTCTGCATAAATCGAACTCAGCTCATCCGTCGGATTGGTGAAGTTTGCATAAAGATGATAGGTTACATAACCGTCGAGCAGCCCATCTATATCAAACCCATCTCCCGTAGGAGCATAAAATGCAGTATCTACTTCCGAGGTTACCGATATAAGTTGAGCCTGAGATGAAAAAGAAAATGTCCCAAGAAACATGGCGAAAGACACCAATGCTCTACCCAAGACAGGCATCGACGGGCAGTCAATTGCGAAAAACGTTTCCAAACGGTGCTTAGCTGTTGCTTTCATAGATGGTTCTTCAATGGCTTAAAACTAAAACACAACGTCATTCACAAACGTTGCATCTATCTGCTCTTGAGCGCGCAAAATAGCAGATTTCTGCCATATAGCTACCCTCAACTGCCCGAAACCCTCAAGAAACCCTCATGGCCAATCCAACAGACTGCAGATCAAAAGGATTGGAGGCACCTTTCGCACGGGAAACCCCACAGATTTTCTGCTATGATGAGGAGTTCGCTGTGCTCTGGAAATCTCTTCATTTACTGCTCCTCCGATCGGATATCGTCGTCCATGATTCTTCGAGAAACGGATGAGCCTTATCCCCAATCGGTCAACCGGTTATACCGAACAACTAGTGGACTCATTGTGATGGCTCGAAATAAACCAAAGCGCTTCTCTCCCAGTTGGAAAGCCACATTGGATCAATTCGGCTGTTCAGAATTTTCCTCGGAATTCGGCTCAATGGCCAACGGCAAATCTTGGTCAGAAGACGTTGACTCAAACGTCCGTGGCTCTGCTTCTGCTTTCGCAATGCGGGCATATATTTCGACCATCTCTTCCTCTGACAGGTAACGCCATTCACCCAAAGGGATGTCCAACTCAATGTTCATGATGCGGGATCTCTGCAAGCGGATGACCCGATGGCCCAATGCTTCACACATCCTGCGGATTTGGCGATTTAATCCCTGGGTCAACACAATCCGAAAGGTCGTAGGAGTTGTTTTTTCCACCTCACAGGGAAAAGTGATGGTATCGAGGATTGCCACGCCTGCAGCCATCTTTTCAATGAATTGATCATCGATTGGACGGTTGACCATAACGTGGTATTCTTTTTCGTGCTGATGACGCGCACGCAATATTTTATTGACGATGTCGCCATCATTCGTCAGGAAAATCAATCCCTCACTCATTTTGTCCAAACGACCGATCGGGAAAATCCGAGTAGGATAGTCGATGTAATCGATGATGTTGTCTTTTTCACGGACTTGATCCGTCGTGCAAACAATCCCCACCGGTTTATGGAAAGCAATGTAAATCTGCTTGCCCCCTTCCAATTGACCAACTTCTTTGCCGCTGACCTCAACAACATCGCCAGGCTGCAGACGTGTGCCCATTTCAGGAACCTTCCCGTTGATGGTGATTTTCCCATCTTCAATCAACTTGTCCGCGGCACGTCTTGAACAATAGCCAATTTCACTGAGGTACTTGTTGATCCTGGTACCGGTTGGTTGAGAAGATTCCATGCGCTCAAAGGTAGCAACGCAAACCATCCGGACGTGGACTTCCTACCTTTGTCCTTGAATTCATTCATATCCGATTGATTTCACCATCAACGACATGGTTTCACGCTCTATGGAACAAGCAACACCCTACACTCCTCAGAACCAAGTTCGCATCGTCACAGCCGCCAGTTTATTCGACGGCCATGATGCAGCGATCAACATCATGCGTCGCATCATGCAACGCTCGGGATGCGAGGTTATCCATTTGGGTCATGACCGCAGTGTCGATGAAGTCGTGAATTGTGCTATCCAAGAGGATGCTCAGGCCATTGCCATGACCTCATATCAAGGAGGACACATGGAGTACTTCAAGTACATGAAGGATTTGCTGGAGGAGCGAGGAGCAGGTCATATCCGCATTTTTGGCGGTGGTGGCGGCACAATCTTACCGGAGGAAATTGCAGAGCTTCAGGCCTATGGTATCGAGCGCATTTACCATCCAGATGATGGCCGCGCTATGGGATTGCAGGGCATGATCAATGATTTGATCAAACGCGCCGATTTTGAAACCGTTCCATCGGTAGAATCTTTAGGCAACACCTTATCTGAGCTTCGGAAAGAAGACCACCGGGGCATCGCCCGCTGCATTACAGCGGCTGAAAATGACCCTGAATCTTTTGGCGAAGCGTTTAAAAAAGCACAACCCAAAATTGCATCCGTTCCTGTGCTGGGCATC